>JAHDGN010000004.1:0-10791 GCA_020627645.1 Akkermansiaceae bacterium | reverse complement strand
AATCAACAACGCCATTGGACAAATTCTCCTCGCCAAACGCCTCGGCAAAAAACGCATCATCGCCGAAACCGGGGCCGGACAACACGGCGTCGCCACCGCCACCGTTTGTGCACGCTTCGGCATGGAATGCACTGTCTACATGGGAGAAGTCGACATGCAACGCCAAGCACTCAATGTCACTCGCATGAGACTCATGGGCGCCAAAGTCGTCCCAGTCACCGCTGGACAAGCGACCCTCAAGGAAGCCGTCAACGAATCCATGCGCGACTGGGTTGCCACCGTTGACGACACTCACTACATCCTAGGCTCCGCTCTCGGCCCTCACCCCTTCCCCATGATGGTCCGCGACTTCCACCGTGTCATTGGCCTCGAAGCCCGCGAACAAATCCTCCAGAAAGAAAACCGACTCCCCGACCTCCTTGTCGCCTGCGTCGGCGGTGGATCCAATGCCATGGGCCTCTTCCACCCTTTCGTCGACGACACCTCCTGTAGACTCGTCGGCGTCGAAGCAGGAGGTAAAGGAATCCTCCCCGAACAACACGCCGCCCGCTTCCAGGGTGGAAAACTCGGAGTCCTCCAGGGATCCAAAACCTGGCTCCTCGCAAATAACGACGGGCAAATCGAACTCACCCACTCGGTCTCCGCCGGACTCGATTACGCCGCCGTCGGCCCCGAACACGCCTACCTTCAAGACATTGGCCGTGCCGAATACACCTACGCCACCGACGACGAAGCACTCGCCGCTTTCCGCGAACTCTCATATACCGAAGGAATCATCCCCGCCCTCGAAAGCTCACACGCCATGGCCTATGTCTCAAAAGTCGCGGGCTCCATGGACAAAGACCAAATCATCATCGCCAACCTCTCTGGACGCGGTGACAAAGACGTAGAACAAGCATCAAAGTATCTCCTCGGAGAACAAGAATGAACCCTCGCCTATTCTTCTTCCTCACAGCGATCAGCGGCATGATTGGAATGGTCGCCCTCATCGCCGCCTCCATTTTCAAACGAAAGATCATTCGTTCTTTCAGCTCCCCCGACTGGCTCCATCATCAATCACAACAAACGATCGATAACGCGTGGCGCCTCGCACTTTCGAACAATATCGCAGTGATCTCTATCATCTCATTCATCATCTTTGCCGTTTTTTACTTCGCCTCCAGATCTCGCCCCTAACTTTCCTCCCCCAAAAACGCCTCAGTAAAAATTGTCCCCTATCACCCTTCAACTTCAAATCACTCTCGGAGCGGCAGCTCCACTAAAAGCTACCCCCTAAAGCCAACAGCCAACGCCGAACACCTCCAAACCCCGTCTCTGATTTTCCCCCCTTGTTTTCCATCACCAATTCTGACAACTTCCCAAAGCCTTGATGAAAACACTATCGATCCTTTTCACCCTCTCACTCCTCCCGGTCTCTCTCAATGGCCAACAACCGTCTCCAGAAGTCCTTCAAGTCTCTCAAGAACGCGACCGACTCCTTAAGCTCGTTCTCAGACTCCAAAAAGACTTTGGCGAAACCCTCGGTGACTACGAAGCTCTCCAATCCGAATACTCAAAAGTTCTCAATCGTCAATCCATCCCAGACCAGTCAGGCAAAGTCCAAAACCTACAGCGCAAACTCCAACGGGCCGTTGCCCGCATCAACGCACTCGAACGGGAAAAAGACCAAAATAACAACACCTCTGTTCTCAAAACAGACCTCGCCAATATTCGCAAAGAACTTCAGAACGAACTTAAGGAACTCCTCACCGCAAAGGCGCAACTTCTTCGCATGAAGACCCTCGAATCAAAAAACAAACTCCTAGAAGAATCACTCAAACAACAACCCGCCAATCCCGAATCCGCCCTCGCCGAAATCCAAAAGATCAAAGCCGAGCGAGATACCCTCGCTAACCAAATCGAAAAACTCATGACTCGCGTCGCCGTCGCCGAAGAAGGCAAACGCGTCGCCGAAGCAAAGATCGTCGAACTCGAAGGAGAAACAATCAAACTAAAACAAAAAATCACCTCTCAGGCTAACGAACTTCAAACCCTCAAAACTGCCCTCGCAGGCAACAAGAATAATGGCGAATCCACCCAGGCTCTCAAAGACGAACAAAACAGACTCACCCAACTTCTCAACCATCGCGAAACCGAACTCAACAACCTACGCCAAGACCTTGCCGCCGAAATCAAACGTTCACTCGAAGTCCCCCTCCTCGTAAAATCACGAGACAATCTCCAAAACCAACTCAACACTTCAAACACCGAGAACAAAGCCCTTAAAGACCGCCAAATAAAACTACAAAACGAGATCGAAACTGTTCGCCAACAGATCATCGGAATGCAGCAACAACTCGATGCCAATCAAACGGCAATGGCCAAAGTCGATGAGGTCCAAAAAACAAATGAAGCGCTCGTTGCGGAAACCAACACACTCAAAACCCAACTTCTAAAAGCTCCAAAGCCAGAAGAACTCGCCCAACTTCGCACCGAAAAAGAAGACCTGTCGACCAAACTCACACAACGAGAAAAAGAACTCAACGAAACCCGCCTAGCCCTGGGTGCTCTCGAACTCAAATCCTCTGTCGCCGAGAAACAGCTCGCCGCTCTTCGTCGCCAAAACGCTAAAATCCCCCCCCTTCTATACTCGATTGGACAAACTGACTTCACCAATCAATACAAAGCCACCCTGAAGCAAATCAACGCTACCATCAAAGAATTCCCTAACGCCCGCTTCGAAATCGTCGGTCATACCTGTGATGAGGGTGATGCAGGAAAAAACCTCACTCTCAGCCAAGAAAGAGCAAAGGCCCTCCACGACTTCCTCGTCGAAAACAACATCCCAACCGAGAGACTCTCTCACCGTGGAGTAGGACAAACCCAACCCTCAGTCCCAAATAACTCAGAAGAAAATCGTGCCAAAAACCGCCGCGTCGAAATTGAGATCCTCGACTAGAAGGCCGATTAACTCTCTTCAAATCGCTTCGCCTCACGATTTTTACGCACTTCACCCGCTTTAAAAATCCTCCCATTCATCGCCAAATAAACACCCTCATCGAGCGTCTGCAACGCCCCCACAGCCGTCCCGATATTGAACACCGCATCGGTAGTGCGAAATCGAGCAGGCGCCATCGCCCCCGTTAACACAATCACCTTTCCCTCAACCCCCATCAGAGCCTCTGCCGTCTGAGCCATCGTATCCGTTCCGTGCGTAATTAGAATCTGGGACTGGGCACTTTCTTCACAGACTCTCCTCACCTCTTCTCGATCGGCATCAGCCATCTCCAAGCTATCCTTTCGAAACAACGAGACCAACTCGTAGTCCAAATCTGCCCCCACCTCCTGAAAAATATGAGGAACCGTCGGCTCACCAACTTCAAACTCCGAAGCTGCATCAAAATACACCTTATCAATCGTCCCTCCCGTGGTCAGAATCAGCATGAGCAAATCCTATCGATCAAGCTTTCAGGCTCAATCAAAGATCCTCAAGAAAGTAATACCATTTCTACTTCCCTAGGGATCTCAACGACTGAGTAGGAACCTTCTTCCCGTTCTCAATCCCATCGATACAAGCCTCAACACTCTTGAGTATGGCAGAGTTTTTCTTACCAAACCGCTTAGTCTTCCTAATCTCATCTGCCATCTTTTTCAACTCAGGCAACACTGGTTTCGCGCTCGCACCATACCTCGACAAAACCTTCAAACATCTCGGCAACCTCTTTCCCGCGCCCCAGCGATCCATCTCAAGAACCTCCATCGAAAGCTCAATCCCTTCCTCAATTCGATGCTTCGCAAAAAAGTCCAGACCCTCCAACCTCACCCCATCCCCAAACATAATCCCGCTAGGGGCAGGCTTTTTAATCGCATCATAAATTTTGGGCAAAATCGGTTTCGCCTGCTCCAGAGACATCAAGCGATAAAGCTTTCCAACCCCCGCTCGCGACCAACCGTCCTCATTCATCAAAGCCGCGACTATCGATTGATTCAGCATCTCAAGATCCACCCCATCGATCGATTTTTTCAACATCTTACCATAAACAAGATTCGACAAAAATCGTTGCTCCATCCCTCGAGGATCTCTACTCGAAGCACCCTTCTTAATCATCTTTAACAAATCAGGCAAAGCTTGGTATCCAGGCTTCCCTAAACTAACCAAAGCCTCAGCAGCTTTCACTCGAACCCACAGATGCGAATGCTTCAAATTCTCCCGCAGCAATGGCACTGCACTCTCACCGAAATTTGAAGACAATGCCAAGGCCTGACAAACCCCAATCCGAGAATGATCATCACCAGTTCGCAAAAGATCTAACATCTGATCCTTAGGCATCTGATCCTTCCTCCTAGAAATTGCAATCGCTGCCCGCTCCCTAACGACTGGAGACCAACTTCCCAATCTCTTCAACAACTCCCCATCAGGCAACCCATCATAATACTCATATCGATTCCCGTTGCTCCATCCCTTACCATCATCAAAAATCGACTGAGCGTTGTTCCGACTCAGCCCACTCAAAACGCTCTTTTGCTTCCCGGTGACGAAAAGCTTCCGCAGCGGAGCTGCATAAGCCAATAAAAATAACCCAGTCGCATCCCATCCACGATACCTATCCTTTTTCATGTCCGGCGGCCCCTGATGCAAAAACCCCCCATCCCACTGTCTGGCCAAATCAAAACACCACGCCCCATACTCCTTCATCCAAACCCCTGTCGCCTCGGGTCCCAAAAGCTGAATCGAAGGGATTGCCCAAGTCATATTCGTAAAGTTACCACAATGCCCAAAATCACGAGCAACACCATGTGCAGCCAGACTCATCCGAGCAAAATATCCAGCCGAATCCTGCTCCTCCAAAAGGTTAAACAAAACAGCAGACATCCCGCACTTTCCATTGTCCTCATGAACCTGAATCCAAGGCTTATGATCCCCATAGGGCACAGCCCCCTTACCAACATAAAATCTTAACAACTTCGCCTTCTTCTCAATCGCCGTCAAAACCTCCTTCTCGTTCACCCCAGCTCGATACGCAGCATACAACCCAATGGTCAGGGGAATCCCTGGCGCATTCATCATTCCATACCCCCCCAATCGCCCATTCTCCCCGATAAACTTATGCCCCCAAGAACCCACCTCACTCTGCCCGCGAGCCGCCTCCAAACTCAACCTCCTCAAATCTTTGATGAAAGTCTGATCCCCAGTCACCATCGAATACTCCGCCAAGAACAAAATGGTCGGACCATACCACCACGAAAAAAGCCCCGTCTGTTTGAGACCCGAAGCCCATTGAGCCTCCTTCTTTAAAATTTCATGATATTTCTCATCCCCACTTGCCAACAAGGCCATCGCATTCAATGAGCGAACCATCGGGTTGGCACGATAGCCAGGATCAGCGACCCTTCTCGCCAAAACTTCACACCCTTGCTTTAAAATCGCCCGAGACTTCTCACATTCATAAGGAGCCCGCTCTGAATAATCCCCCAAAACAGGCAAGTTCAAAACCACCTTCTCTTCCTTCCCCTGACGCCAACGCAATACCTCCAACTTTCCAGCTCCTTTCAGCGACTCCGCCTGAGTCAATGCCCGCCCGAACGCCGACCGAGCATCAGAACGAAATTTCTGCCCTCCGATCCCCAAAATCACATCTCCCACCTCCACCTGGCCATCCGCAGGAGACCCTGCCGCCACCTCAGTCACCAAAATTTGACGAGCTTTTAAAGTCTCCAACTTCTCGCTATACATCCACCCCCTCATTCCCGTCGCCCCCAAATTCCAATCATGGGACGCTCCAGACGGCCTCGGATCACCTTGGGTAAAATCCGGGTTGGGCATCTTTTTGCCCCCACCAGCGCCGACAAGGGGCAAAGCACAGGCAACCAACAATCCACTACAAAAAGAAATTTTCATATGATCGAACTGTTGGTTACCAATTCATCTGACTCATATCAAGTGAGTCTCACGAACCTCACTTCGCCTTCACACCCTCTTTTTGATCACCGTCCTCCAACTTCTGAATCCAGACGTTTCGATAGCGAACCGGATTCCCATGATCCTGAAACGAAATAGGCCCCACATCTCCATGCTTTTGATAGTCGCTCACCGAATGAGGTCCACGCCAGTTCGTTCCTCCACTCAACTCAAGATTGTCATGAATCACCTCCCCATTGTGAATGACCGTGAACTTCGCCTTGCGAGTCACCTTTCCCGATTCATCAAACAGAGGCCGATGGAAAGTAATGTCATAGGTCTGCCACTCTCCGGGCTTCCGCGAAGCATTGACCAATGGAGGCTTCCTTCCATACAAAGCTCCACACTGGCCGTCAGGATAAGTCACGTTTTCATAAGAATCCAATACCTGGACCTCATATTTACCCATCAAAAACACCCCACTATTTCCACGACCCTGCCCGTTCCCTTTCACCTCTTTTGGAGTCGCGAATTCCAAGTGCAATCGAACCGAACCAAATTCCTCTTTCGTCCGAATGTAACCAGCTCTTCTCACCGACTCCATCGCACCATCCACGAACTTCCACTTCGTCTCCCCCTTGTTCATTGCGGACCAATTCTTCTTCAATGACTCCTCCGTTCCATCAAACAAAACAATCGCACCCTCTGGGGCCTTCGCTTTCTCCGCATCATACGGTTTTGGCGTCACCACTTTAGGCTGCGGCTGCTTCGCCGGATCAGTCTCATGCACCTTCACCCCATCAATAAACATATACTCCACCTTCTTCCCATTTTCCTCGCGGATTTCTTTCTTGATCACAGGCTCTTTAGCAAAAAGAGCAGCCGTTCCCACAAACACTGTCGCAATCGTTAATTTCATGATTCGTCTCTATCTTCTAGGTAAAATTTTTCACAGTCAACCAACTCTCCTCACTCACTCCCACTCAAATCCAACCTCTCAATCCAAACATTCCGAAATTTCACCGGATTATTGTGCCCCTGCAATTTGATCACCCCAGGTTCCGGGCCCTCTTTAGCACCCGCCCCGGTCTTGCGAGGAATCTCGTAATCATCGTGAATTAAGATCCCATTGTGATACACCGTAATTCTCGCATTTTCTTTCTTCTCTCCGCCTTCAAACCTCGCTGCCCGAAAAACAATATCGTAGCTCTGCCACTCCCCCGCCCGCTTCGACACCAACTTGTCGGGCTTCTTCAGCTTATAAAGACTCCCAGCATAACTCGCCTTGTAATCCTCCTCCTTAATCCCGTGAGAATCTAGAATCTGAATCTCATAGCGCTTTTGAATGTAAACGCCCGAATTCCCCCGCTTCTCTGGACCACCACCCTTCGTCTGGTTCACATTAAATTCGACGTGTAAACGGAAGTCCCCATACTTCTCCTTGGTGACGACACTATCCCACAATTTTGAAGCTGTCAGAACCCCATCCTCAAAACGCCAAAGAGAAGCCCCTTTGCCCTCCTTCACCATTTCGTGCCCCTTCTCACCCACCAACGTCACAGCCCCCTTCGTCCTAGAAAAATCCTTCCCATCCAGCACTCCACTCGTTTTCCCCTGCCCCCAAACGATCCCCATCGAAAACACGCCAGAAATAATCGCAGCAAACAACCTCACCATCTACATTCCATACAACCTTACTATTTGTCATCTTTCACACTCAATCAGCTAACAGTGACAGAAGCCTGGGCCCTACAACGTAGCCCCTAAAATTGCATGAAAAACAAAAGACGCACCGTAATCGCCAGCCTCCTCCTTCTTGCGCTCCTTCCGGTGCATGCTCAGAAAAGCTCCGACTAACATCACCAAAGCCAGCCAAATCAAATCTTTTTGCCTCGATTTTAACTGGGCCCCAACCGGCCGAAGACGAAAACCACTCGCTAAACCAGGCACCTGGAAGGACGCAGACCCAGCCAAACACGTCGCCTGGTACGAACAACTTGGAGTCAACGTGATCCAAACTTTCTGCGTTTCCACCAATGGTTACGCTTGGTATAAAAATGGAACCGTCCCTGCACAACCTGGACTCAAACATGACTTCCTCCCCGAGATGGTCCGCCTTGGACACAAAAAAGGCATGAAGGTCATGGGCTATTTCTGCATCGCTTGCAACCCACGATGGGGCGCCGAGAATCCCTCCTTAAGCTACGGCACCCCCTCCACCTACCACCTCCCCTACACGGACGAATACCTCAAGTTCCTCTCTGAATCGATCTACGATGCCGTCTCCAAAACCGGGATCGACGGATTCATGATCGACTGGGTCTGGATGCCCAACCGGAAGGCGACCCTGGGCAAATGGCTCGAAGCCGAAAAACAACTCTACAAACAACTCATGGGGAAAACTTTCCCAGGCGAAAAAAATCTCTCCCGCCAAGACGACCTCGCCTACAGCCGCAAAGCCATCGATCGCTGCTGGGCCACCATTCGCAAAGCCGCCAAAAAAGCCAACCCGAAGTGTGTCATCTGGGTGACCGTCAATAAAATTGATCACCCCCATGTCATCAACTCTCCAATGTACCGAGAAGCCGATTGGCTCATGAACGAAGCAGGAAGCCTCTCTGGCATCAAAAAAGTCGAAAAGATGGTTGGCCCAAAAACCAAGCTCATTACCTGCATGGCCCTCTGGAACGGAGCCAACGCCTCACGCGCCGTCCCCGATGCCCAAGCCAATAATATTGGACTCTATGGCTTCGCCACCCCCCCCGCACCACACGGCATCATTCCTCTTGATCGAGCCTTCACGCCACAAATCAGTGAACTGTCCGGAGACCAAAAAAATCTCGCCGTCCTAGGTCGCGCCTACCGAGGCCTGCCTTCTTACGCCGAATGGAAAGGAAACAAATTTACCACTCCCCGCAATCCACCGCCATTTGAAGTGAGCTACCAGGGACGAGGCCGCGGCCACCAAGATACCGGAAAAATTCAACAAAGCTCCACCTCAGCAACGCTGATCACCAACTCTCCCTACGCCAAAGGGCGGGGACATCTAGTCCGCATCGGTAAACAGTGGCCGCGCGAGGTCAAATTCCAATTTCAAAAGAAAGCTGGTCACCCCGCTCCAGTAAAATCACTCAGAATCGTCAACGGCAAACAAGCCGTCCAGATTCCAGTAGACGGATCTCCAGTCACCTACGGCCCAATGAACTCCAAAGTCGGGCTCGGCGATCGTTGGACAAAAAACCTACTGACTAAAAACACAAAACAAGACGGCCGCATCAAAGCCAAAATCACCAACACCAAAGCCCTCCTCGAAATCACCCTTCCTAAAGAAATCCTGAAAGGAAACGTGACCGAACTCGGCTTTGACTGGGCACACCAATAGAAACCTCCTCCACAAAATTACGAAAGCGACCAAACTGACAGACTTCTCCTCACTTAATCTCGCTATTTTAAAAATAGCGGGTATCCAAATGCCATGTATCTCACCGGATTTGCCGACGAAGCAGCTCAGGATCTGACCACCCAAATCAAAGCCACTAAAGAGATCGGCTGGTCTCACATCTCCGCTCGGGGTGTCAACGGCTCTAATCTTCACGAACTCCCCGACGATGAATTCCAAAAAGTAGCCAACCAACTCGACGAAGCCCAAATCACCATTCCCGAATTTGGTTCCCTCATCGGAAACTGGGGGAAAAAAATTTCCTCAGATTTCCAAATCACCCTCGACGAAATCAATCGCGCCATTCCCCGGATGCAAAGGCTCAACACCAAGCTCATCCGAATCATGTCCTACGCACAAGAACCCTGGGGACATGACCAGCACGAAACCGAACGATTCCGCCGTCTCCGCGAAATCCACTCCCGCTTTGCCGACCACGGACTCCAAGCCGTCCACGAAAACTGCATGAACTGGGGAGGCTTTTCAGCCGACCACACCCTCCGACTCATCGACGAAGTCCCCGGGCTAAAACTCGTCTTCGACACCGCCAACCCCGTCTTTCAACTCGACCGCTCCAAGCCCGAACCCTTCCCCTGGCAGGACCCGCTCGAGTTCTACCAAAAAGTCAAAGACCACGTGATTCACGTCCACATCAAAGACTGTACCAACCCACCCATCGGCGAAACCGAACCAGCCCAATACACCCTCCCAGGACAAGGCCAAGCCAAAATCCGCGAGATCCTCACACAACTCAAAGCCGATGGATACAACGGCGGACTTGCCATCGAACCACATGTTGCCACCGTCTTCCACGCCACTGATGGACAAGAACCCGACTGGCAACAATGCTACGACTCCTACGTCGAATACGGAAAATCAATGAACCACATTCTTCGTGAACTGGATTGGTTGCCAAACCCAGACGAGACCACTCTGTCATAATCATAACTTCGACCTATGTGCGTAATAGGGAGTGGCGGCGGCAGTGACGGGTCCCGCTTGCGGGGTGGTCAATGACGGGGGCTTGTGCACTCCCTATTACTCCACATACGGTGGAATGTTACCACACACCAGCAGATGCCGTGATCAGCTCGCCAGTGGCAGGAAGTGGCCAGTCACCACACCACGACCGCAGGGAGCTAGAGCAAGGCAAGGAGGTGCGGAGCGGCAGTGGTTCGGGCTGCGGAGGAGTTTGAGCAAATGAAGACCCCGAAATCTTCCCCGTTTGGAAATGATTCGAAGTGATCGACATTGATGTAGTGCCAGAGTTTTTTGTGGGAAGGTAACATAGTTTGCCAGGCAATTTTGCACTGATAAAATACAGTTGCTGGCAACTTTTTTATGGCAGTTTTTTCACTCAAAACATTTTTCCAAAACTTTTACTAATTCCCAATAGCATTCAAGAGGTGGATTTTCATTAAAGTAGCGCATTTTCCCACCTTTTTCTCTGATTTGGACGTGTATTGACGAGGGT
>JAHDGN010000274.1:4426-5058 GCA_020627645.1 Akkermansiaceae bacterium | reverse complement strand
TGCCTCTGACCTCGGCAAGGGCACCTTCACCCCCCTTTCTCTCTTCTTCTTCAAATCCTCATAAACTCCACCCACCATCTTCGCATCCAACTTTGGCCCCTCCAACCAATGCTTCAACACCTCAACCGATACCGCACCCCTCGCCAACTCCCTCAACTTCATCACCCCACCCTTCCTCACCATAACAAAATGAGGCGCCGTCGCCAAAACTCCCACATCCTTCCCTTCAAAACCATTCACCCCTGGAGCCACCATCCCCCCCTCACCGTCAACCCACCCCAATACCGGATCCAATTTCTCCCCACGCTCAATCAAAAAGCTCCCCCCATTCTCATCAAAAAAATACGCCCGGCCCGTCGCCACCATCTCTCCCAACAACCAACCACCCTCAGCCCCTTCCAAATTAAGTTCACGACGATAAGAATAACGACTCTTCAATGCATCATGATAAAGCTTACACACCTGCAAATCCTCATCATTCATATACCTCGTCGGCTTCCTCGGATCCCCCTTTGCCCTCACGGACCGGTTCACACTCAACTCTCCATCCCTCACAAATTTCCCCGCATGCAAACTCACCTCATATCCATCACCATACCCAGACTCCGACAACGCATACACCATAAATTGCT
>JAHDGN010000274.1:0-4416 GCA_020627645.1 Akkermansiaceae bacterium | reverse complement strand
ACTCTCGTAATTCCCCGCATGTCACCTCATACACCATACCCAGACCAAACACCATAACTTGCTTCACCTTTTGCTTTTTCGAATCCCTCTCCGGTTCCACCTCCCCACTCGGCAACAACAACTCCCCAACCCCCTGCAGCCACCGCTTAATCTCATATTCCCCACTTCCCCCCTCCCGAAGAATCCGCTGCACCGCGAACAATAACGCAGCCCCATGCTTACAATTAAAGCCCACTGGACAACTACAAGCAGCCTGCATCATCCACGACTCATTTCCAACATAGATAAATTTAAGATCTTGCCGATAGAGTCTCCTCCCCCTTACCTGACCACAAACCACCAGAACACCTGAATTCGGGCTCTCAACCCTCAATCGATCCTCCACCACCCTGCCCCCCTGAAAATACGCCCTCCCTTTGGCCAAAGCTCTCGACCCAATACTATCCGTCCAATGTCCCTGTGCAATCGAGGCAACCAGACCAGGATGCTTCCTGAGATAATCAATCCCCTCCATCAGTTCGCCACTACATTCACCAACTTCCCAGGCACCACAATCACCTTCCTCACCGTCTTCCCCTCCGTAAACGACACCACATTCTCATCTGCTAAAGCCAACTCCTCCACCTCCTCTTTAGAAGCCTCCGCCGCCACCATGATTCGAGCCCGCAACTTCCCATTCACCTGCACAATAATCTGAATCTCCGATTCCACCAAAAGCTCCTCATTCACCAACGGCCAATTCATTTCACTCAACAAACCCTCCCCTCCCAACAACGCATGCACCTCCTCCGACAAATGCGGAGCAAACGGATTCAACAACTGCAAAAAGATCACAAACAAATCCCGAGGCACCGCATCAGCCGCATTGTAGGCATTCGAGCACTCCATCATCGCACTAATAGCGGTATTAAATCGCAACGACTCGATCGACTCCTGAACCCTCTTAATCGTCTGATGTGTCACCTTCGCCAACTCATCCGAACTCACCTCACCCGACACCTTCTCCTTCACCCTCCAAACCTTCGCCAAAAAGCGATGCACCCCTTCCACACCCTTCATCGACCATGGCTTCACCTGCTCCAAAGGCCCCATAAACATCTCATACAACCGCAACGAATCCGCTCCATACTCCGACACCACATCATCCGGATTCACCACATTCCCCAAAGACTTCGACATCTTCTGCCCATCCTCACCCAAAATCAGCCCCTGATTCACCAATTTCTCAAACGGCTCCTTCGTCGACAAATGTCCCAAATCATTCAACACCTTATGCCAAAATCGCGCATACAACAAATGAAGTACGGCATGCTCCGTACCTCCCACATACAAATCCACATTCTTCCAGTAGGACTCCACCTCTTCACCAATAAACCTCTCCGCATTCTTCGGGTCACAATAACGCAAGTAATACCAACACGAACCCGCCCACTGCGGCATTGTGTTTGTCTCCCGCTCAAACTCCCCTGAATAGTTGATCCACTCCGTCGCCTTCAACAAAGGCCCCCTCGGATCCCCAGTCGGCTTAAAGTCTTCCATCTCCGGCTGCAACAAAGGCAATTCCTCCTCTGGTAACGCCGCATGCTCGCCCGTTTCCTTATTCCACAAAATTGGGAACGGCTCCCCCCAATACCTCTGCCTCGAAAACA
The DNA here is from genome assembly GCA_020627645.1 of Akkermansiaceae bacterium. Lineage (GTDB taxonomy): Bacteria > Verrucomicrobiota > Verrucomicrobiia > Verrucomicrobiales > Akkermansiaceae > SW10. The sequence goes on along the minus strand of JAHDGN010000274.1, from coordinate 2,767 downwards.
ACCAATCCCTCAACTTATAATTCACCTGTCTCGTCCCCTTCCCCTCCTTCTCCAACCAATCAATCATCTTCGCCTTTGCCCCACCTGTCTCTAACCCATCCAAAAACCCCGAATTGACCGCCACCCCTTCACCCGTGAATCCCTGCCACTCCTCATCTCCACCTGGATCCACCACCTGCAAAATCGGCAACTCAAACTTCTTCGCGAACTCAAAGTCTCTCTCATCATGAGCCGGCACCGCCATGATTGCCCCCGTTCCATACCCCATCATCACATAATCCGCGATCCAGATCGGCACCTCTTCCCCACTCACCGGATTCACCGCAAACGCCCCCGTCGCCACCCCCGACTTGTCCTTATTCAAATCCCCCCGCTCCAAATCCGATTTCGTCGCACAAGCCTCCTTGTAGGCAACCACCGCCTCCCGCTGCTCATCCGTCACCACCTCATCCACCAACGGATGCTCAGGCGCCAAAACCATATACGTCGCTCCAAACAAAGTATCCGGACGCGTCGTAAACACTCGGATCACATCCTCACAACCCGCCACCGCAAACTCCACCTCCGCTCCCTCACTCCGGCCAATCCAATTCCGCTGCAACATCTTGATCGACTCCGGCCAATCCAATGGCTCCAACTCGTCAATCAACCGCTGAGCATACTTCGTAATCCGCAACATCCACTGCCTCAACGGCCGCCTCTCCACCGTCTCCCCCTTCGCCTTCCACTCCTCAACTTCTTCATTGGCCAAAACTGTCCCCATCGAAGGAGACCAGTTCACCGGTGCCTCATGAATAAACGCCAACCTCACCTCATCAATCTCCTCCCGTGACCATCCCTTCTCTTCCAAAACCGAAACCGGCTTCGCCTTTCCCTCCTCCTCACAAAAATACGAATTGTAGAGCTGGATAAAAATCCACTGCGTCCACTTCACATAACCAGGATCCGTCGTATTCACCTCCCGATCCCAATCATAAGCAAATCCCAACGCCTGTAATTGCCTCCGAAAATTATCCACATTCGCCTCCGTTGTCACCCTCGGGTGCTGCCCCGTCTTGATCGCATACTGCTCCGCCGGCAAACCAAACGCATCCCATCCCATCGGATGTAGCACATTGAACCCCTTCATCCGCTTATAGCGGCCCATAATATCCGTCGCCGTATATCCCTCTGGATGCCCCACATGCAAACCCGCTCCTGAAGGATAAGGAAACATATCCAAGATATAATACTTTGGCTTTGACCCATCAAACCCGTCCTCTCCCGGCCCAGCCGTCCGAAACGTCTTCTCCGCAGCCCACAACTCCTGCCACTTGGACTCAAACTCATCGAACGGAAAGGACTTCTTCTTCTCAGACATAACTCGCGGCCGCGAAAAAAACCCCATTCCATCTAAAACTCACGCACAAAAACCGAATATCCTCCCACTCACCAAAAAAAATCCCCTCAACCCCCCCCCCCAACCAGGCCCCTAGACCAAGCCCCTCAACCAAGCCCCCCAACCAGGCCCCTCAAACCCCCATTCGTCCCTGATTAGCGAAGATTCGCGGATCATAAGCTCCTCAACCAAGCCTCAAAAACCTCTGCGTTACTCTGTGGCCTCCGCGTCTCTGCGGTAAAATCCTCAACCCGAAGCCCTCAACCAAGTTCCGTGAAAATCCGCGCCTTCCGTGGTTCCAAACTCCCCCAACCAAAGCCCCCCCTCCAACTGAGCGTTTTCGCGTCTTTGCGGTTCCCATCCACTCCTCAATCATTCCTTCTGCAAATCCTTCATTCGTTCATCCCAAAGCTTTTCCATTCCCTCATCGCAACCACCCCTCTTTCCCCCTTCTTCCCGACCAAAACCACCTCACCCCTCTCCTCCCTCACCAACATTCCAAACCATCTCACCTTCTCTCCCGGATCTGTCACCTCCGCCCACAACACCCTCTTCAACGCTCGATCCAAAATCACAAAACACCCCTCCTGACCACCGCCCTTACCCTCTGGCCACCCCTTTGCCTCCTCCCCTGTCGTCCACATCATCGCCCCCGCTGACCCACACAAAAACACCCGCCCATCCTTCCCCACCGCTACCCTCCTCAAATCATTCCCACTCAACTTCGGATACGGTGGCGAAACCGGCCTTCCATCCTCCTCATACTTCCCATTCCGATTGTTCTGAAAATACCACCCCGCCTTCAACTTCCCATCCTGAGCCGAAACCCGCCCAACCCACCCAATCATCAAATTCCCCGTATCACCGCTCAAATCCCCCATCAGCCGATACACATTCGACCCATGCTGCTTCACCAAACAAATCACCTCATCCCGAGCCGCATCATAGGCCAAATCCACCGCTTTCTGGTCCGGAGTATGCACCGAATCACCCTCTTGATACAAATTTGTCGACCATCTCAACTCACCCTCCCCCGAATACCTCGCCAAAAAGAAATCAAACGCCGGAAACTTTTTATTTTCCCCCTCCTTAAAATCATACTGATTTGTCCCCGAAACCACAAAATCTCCCCCAGGTAAAAACAACACCTGACCGCCTTCCCTCATCCCTTTTAACCAAAACCTCACCTTCCCCCACTTTCCCTTCACCCCATCCAAATCAAACCCTCCCTCTCTCTGACCCTGCTGATAAAACGCCCAATACTCCCCCTTTCCGTTCAGCTGCGCATCATTGTGATGCAAATCCAAACACCACGCCCTCGCAGCCTCCTTCCACTCGATCACCCTTCTCATCTTTCCTCAGCACATAACTCGCCATTCCCCGTCCCCC
>JAHDGN010000273.1 GCA_020627645.1 Akkermansiaceae bacterium | reverse complement strand
CAAAGCACCTGCCGCAGAAAGCAACGATCCCCTCAAACCAGGTTCCTCAACAGCTGTCAACGATGCCAAACGCTTCTCCAAAACACCCATCCCCTCGTCAAAATGCTTCACCACCCTCAACCCAGGGTCTGCCACCATCACCGCCACCCCACTCTCATTTCCCCCCACCTCAGATTGAACCAACTCCAACGCCCTCTCAAACCTCCCATCACTTGCCGTCATCGATAAACCAGCCTCTAGAACGACCACCTTTCGCTCATCATCACTCGAACCCCATACCGGTTTTGCCAAAGCAAACAAAACCAACAAACTGGACAGCAATAATAACAAATAGGTCCACGGATGACGAAACGCCCCCCACAAAGTTCTCGCCTTAACCTGCTTCGTTGACTCCTGCCAAAACATCGAAGTCACCACTCGCTTGCGCTCCGGCCTTGTCCTCAAAAACTGCAAAGCCGCAAGAACCCCTGCCGTCAACAAAGCAAGCCCACCCAAAACTAATCCTGAAAATGAAGTAAATTGCATCACTATCCGTGGGATTGAATCACCCCGTCATTAAAGATCTCAATAAACTGGTCCAATACATCCCCATCTGCATCCAACCTCACATAACCCGCTTGCCGTTGATTGGAAAACTCCAACAAACCCTCCTCAAACTCGCCAAACGCCTTCTCATAACCCTCGATCGCTTCCTTGGTCACCGTAATCCGCAAATCTCCCCCAGACTCACAATCCTCAATCAACAACTCACCCTCCAAATCCGGCTTCGCATCCCCCTCTTTCGCCAAACGCACCAACAACAACTTGTGCGCCATTCCATGAAGAGATTCAGCCAGCACCTTTATCCCACCCGGATCAAAAAAGTCCGAGACAATCACCAACATTCCCTTCCTCTGCCTCAACGCCCCAAACTTACTCAAAACCCGAGGCAAATTAGTCTCTCCCGCCGCCCCCAACCTCGACAATTCTTCCATCACCGCCGGTAAAGCCCGACGACTCGAAATCGAAAGCTGATGCCTCCGCAAATCTGAACCAAAAGAATACAATCTCGGTTCATCCTGCTGGTTCAACGCCGCCGCAATGACCACCGCCGCGGCCTGCTTTGCGGCATTCGCACGAGGAGGATCCTCGAAAAACATCGAATCACTACAGTCTAGCAAAACATAGACCGGCAAATTCCTCTCTTCCTCGAACAACCTCAAAAAGAGACTCCCACTCCGCTGATACAAGTTCCAATCGATTCTCCGCAAATCATCACCAGGCAAATACCCTCGATAATCGCGGAATTCCATACCCGCACCCATCTGCGCCGATCCATGCTCGCCATGACGCCCACCACGCGGGACTGAACCCGCGCGCAAACGCAACTGCGAAACCGCCGCAACAAACTCAGGTGGAAACAGCTCCTCCATTCAACACCTCCAAGGTTAATCAGACAACTTCTCCACCGACTCCAGAATCTCCTTGATCAACTCGTCCGGACTCACCCGCGACGACAACCCTTCAAATCCTAACATCACACGATGACGTAAAACCGGAACAGCAACATCCGCCAAATCCTGACAAGACACCGCATAACGCCCGCCAATCAAAGCACGCACTTTACCCATCAGAATCAAACTCTGCAACCCACGTGGACTCGATCCCAAAGCAACCGACTTATTGATCGCTTCCGATGCATACTTAGACCCTGGCTGAGTCGCCATAATCAACCTCACCGCATAACGCTGCACCTGCTCACTGACCGGAACCTCCCTGACAATTTGACGCATCTTCATGATCTCCTCGCCAGTCGAAACCGACTTCACATCACTCACACTCACCCCAGTCGTCCGGTTCAAAATCCCCAAGTAATCATCCTCTCCCGGATAACCCACCGTCAACTTCACCATAAAGCGGTCAAGCTGCGCTTCAGGCAACGGATACGTTCCGTCCTGCTCCACCGGGTTTTGCGTCGCAATCACAATAAATGGCTCAGGCAACTTAATCGTCTGCTTACCCACCGAAACCTGACGTTCCTGCATCGCCTCCAACATCGCCGATTGAGTCTTCGGAGTCGCACGGTTGATCTCATCGGCCAAAACAAAGTTCGCAATCACTGGCCCCTCCTGGAACTTCAACTCATGCCCCCCACCCTTCGTCTCCTGCAACACCATCGTCCCAACAATATCCGCAGGCATCAAATCTGGCGTAAACTGAATCCTCGAAAAATCCAAATTAAGCGTCTTCGACAAAGTCGCCGCCAACAAAGTCTTACCTAAGCCAGGAACACCCTCCAAAAGAACATGACCGTCTGACAAAAGAACGCTCAACACATTCTCAACGATTTCATCCTGACCCACAAAGGCCTTCTGAATCTCCGTCTTCAGCTTCTGAAACACCTCACAAAAGTGCTTCGCCTGCTCGCTTGCTTCCGCACTACTCTTCTCCACGGTCTTCGGTTCTTTGGTTTTCATTTTGGGAATGGTATTCGATCAAGTATCGCTTCGCCTGCGCTGCTAAGCTACCCGTCGGCAAATAACGCTTCTGCGCATCCTCCTCCGGTCTGCCTGTCGGCAACTCAAGTGACTCTACGAAATCTCCTTTCTTCACCTTGGGCTTCGACTCCTCCTGTGTCGTCTTCGTCGGCCCCGGCAACAACTTACCCTTCACAAACCCCGGCACTGGCACCCCCATAATCATCGTCGCCGTACCACGTGTCTTCTTCCCCCCACCAGGACCACCCCGACCTCGATTCTGCTTGTTCATCAATTTGTCCGTTCCCGTCATCAATGACAAATCTCGAGAAATCTTCGAAGACCGATTCTTCAGCGCCGGCTGAGCACCCACCCTCATCTTCTCCTGCTCTCCCCCATCATCCAATTCCTCATCCTGCGGGGATTCCTTCTCATCATCAGCCTTCGCCTTCACCTTACTCGTCCACTCATTCTGCGGCGTTTGACTCGAGCTTGAACCAGAAGCCCCCCGAGCACTAATTGATCCCCCCTCTTTCGGATCCTCAGGCTTCTTTGGCTTCTTCGGCTTTTTGGTATACTTTCTCCAATCCTTTTTCTTTTTCAGCTTCGATTTCTTCGGTTCCTCATCACCAGGCTTCGACTTTGCCCCACCTCCACTCGCACCACTATTGCTCTTCGACGCCGACTGGCTCTGTTTCGCATCAGTTTCCGTGCTCTTTGACATCTTCCCCTTCGATTCCTGATCACTCTCCCGCTCCTCACTAAGAACACCTTCCTTACCAGACTTAGATGGCTTTCCTCCAGGCTCCTCCTCCTCGAGATCCCCATCGTCATCCTCCGGTTTTTCCTGATCAGGATCTCCCTTATTCAACCCCTTGCTGTCGTCAGAGATCATCTCCTTGAGCTCACCGACCTCCACATCCCCAATCAACAAATCGCCTTCCGATTTCGGAACAAAAAATAAACCCAGCAAAAGTAAAAGCACGCCTCCAAGCCCTTTCGACAAGACACCCACCCACCCGACGTCAATACGCTCAACCTCCGGCTCCTCCTCCTTCACTTTCTCCAAAGTCTCCCAGCCGTCCACAATCGCCGCCCGACCAAAGGCTGAATCATCTTCACTCTTCAAAAATTCAATCGCAGTCGCAATCCGATTGTGAGTCTCCTGAGACAGGTCCAATCGCTCTGCAACTTGGCCATCAGCCGCCTTCGCTTCCCGCCTCCCCCTCAAAAATGACCAACCCAAAACTCCCACGACCCACACTCCAATCAATAGAAGCCCCGTCGAAACACAGACGCCAGCGGTCCCGAACCACGAGGAAAATAGCCTCAAAAAGAAAAACAAAGCCCCAATCACCAACACCCCAGCCCCCATCAACCCCAACCCACGCCTAATCGACGCCACGACACTAGCCCACACCACTCGCTTTCGGCCATGGTCTAGCATGGATTCCATCTGCAACAAGGCATCGTCGGGATATTCGCGCGTCATCATTCGTTCATCTCAATGCAGGCCCTTCATAGACCCACCTCAGATTGGTGCAACTCATAACGTCCATAAATCGACCAACATATCAAATTGTCCAAAATAACTCAAAAACAGCCAGTCGTCTCCCCCAAAAAAACACCTCACAACCTCCACCCCGCTCTGAGCCTCACTCAAGTGACCAACCGAAACCCAACCTAGAGGTTGCAGTCATCAAACGAAAGTCTATGAAGAGGTTACCTTTCAACCGCATCTTCAATAACCTGAACGACCATCACAGAATGACTCCGACCCGATTCCTCCTCTTTTGTTATGCCGCCGTGATTTTTTTGCTCAATGCTTGTGACAGCAACAAACCCACCCCCGAAGACTCCTCCGAAATCAGTAAACCACACCCCCTCGACTACGAAGTTGTAAAAATCATTCCTCACGATCCCAAAGCCTCCACCCAAGGCCTCCTCATTCACAACGACGTCTACTACGAATCCACCGGCGACTACGGCCAATCCTCCCTTCGACAAGTAGATCTAAAGACAGGAAAAGTCACAAAACAGCACAACCTCCCACCCAACCTCTTCGGAGAAGGGCTCGCCCTGAAAGAAAATCAACTCTTTCAACTCGAATGGAAAAGCGGCCAAGGATTCATCTACGATTTGGAAACCTTCAAACAAACCGGCAGTTTTCGATACGCAGGTGAAGGCTGGGGCCTCACTTGGGACGGCAAAAATTTCATCCTCAGCGACGGGACCTCCGTGCTGCGATTCCTCCACCCCAAAACTTTCAATCTTGTTCGCTGGGTCAAAGTCCAAAACCACCTCGGCCCCGTCAACCAACTCAACGAACTAGAATTCATCGAAGGCAAAATCTTCGCCAACCGCTGGTTCCACGACGACATTCTCATCATCGATCCCACCTCAGGCCACGTGGAAGCGACCCTCAACCTCACCAAACTCGAACAACCTCGACCAAAAGATCACGAATCCGTTCTCAACGGAATCGCCTACGACTCCAAAACCGACCTCATCCACGTCACCGGAAAACACTGGCCTCGCACCTACGTCCTGCGCCTCAAAAAGTGAATGCACCACCCGCTGAAGCAGGTGGCTTCAAGTTCGTCGACTAAAGT
>JAHDGN010000272.1 GCA_020627645.1 Akkermansiaceae bacterium | reverse complement strand
ACTGGTGAATGTGGAATAGATCGAAGGTTGGGATTCAGTGGATGGCTCATGGAGCGCGGAAGGAGAAGAAGGAATGATGCTCTAGAAAAATTTGCCGCCGTCTTGTTCCCATTGGCGGCGATTTCTTTTGGTGAGGCGGCCTTGGTCGCCTTCTTTGCGAAGTTGACGGGATTCTTTTTGGCGGAGTCGACGTTGTTCGGCTTCGGCTAGGATTTCGGGTGGGGTGTGGTCGAGGTAGGCTTCGCGCGCGAGGGGGGCGGAGACTCGTTTTTCGAGGAGTTGGACGACTTCGATGAGGCGTTTGTGGGTGTTGTCGTGGGAGGGGACTTCGAGTTGGTCACCGGGTTGGAGTTTGGTGGAGGGTTTGAGGGTGTCGCCGTTGCGTTTGATTTTTCCGTTGGAGCAGTCGTGTGAGGCCTGGCTACGAGTTTTGTAGAGGCGGACTGACCAGAGCCATTTGTCGATGCGCATTTGATTCGAAGGTTATGGGTGATCGGGTGTCGTTTTGGGGTATTTGTTGGTTTTTGTGGTGTTTTTGGATGTTTCGGTTGGGGGGATGAGGAGGACGATTTCGCCTTTGGGTTTGTGGGTGGTGAAGTGTTGGAGGAGTTCGGTCGAGGTGCCGTGGTGGAGGGTTTCAAATGTTTTGGTGAGTTCGCGGGCAACGCAGATGGGGGTGTGGGCTGAGAGTTCGTGGAGGATTTCTAGGGTGGAGGGGAGGCGGTGGGGCGATTCGAAGAAGAGGGTGGTTTCGGTTGATTCGAGGGCGGATTGGAGTTGTTTGGAGCGTTTTCCTTTTTTGACATGTAGGAATCCATGGAAGGAGAAGGGGTGTGGCGGGTAGCCGGAGGCGACGAGGGCGGTGGTGATGGCTGAAGGGCCTGGAAGGACGGTGAAGGGGGTGTTGTTGTCTCGGGCGGCTTTGAGGAGTCGGTGTCCGGGATCGGAGAGGCAGGGGGTGCCGGCATCGGAGACGATGGCAATTTGTTCCCCTGATGAGGCGCGTTGGAGGAGTTCGGGGATGCGTTGTTGTTCGTTGTGGTCGTGGAGGGAGGTGAGGGGTTTTGAGATTTCGAGATGAGAGAGGAGTTTGAGGGTGTGGCGGGTGTCTTCGCAGGCGATGAGGTCGGCGTTGCGGAGGGTTTCGATGGCCCTGAGGGTGATGTCACCCAGGTTGCCGATGGGAGTTGGGACGAAGGTGAGCATGAGTCGGAGAAACCGGTTGGTGAGGGTGGGTTTGAATGGTTGGAGGAGGGGTTAAAATCCTTCGGCGAGACGGGAGATGATGTCTTTGGTGGCGCGTTGGATGGCGTCGGGGAGGGCGTTGTTTCGGGAGGTTTGGAGGTTGTCGTCGACGAAGAGGCGGGTGTGTCCTTTGGCGGTTCCTTGTTGGAGTATTTCGTCGGGGTTTTGGTGGTCGATGAGTTTGTATTCGAGCGAGATGTTGAGTTTGAGTTCCTCGGATCGGAGGACATCGTTTGTTGATGATCGGGCTTGGCGGTAGCTGATTTGTTTGAGGTTGAGGAGGAGGGTGGCGTGGGAGTTGTCTTTGGAACCAAGGCGGTAGGTGCCATCGTTGATGAGGGCATCTGTCATAAGGTTGGTGGTGAGGATTTCGACTCGAGGGAAGAGGGTGCGGGTTTGGGCGAGGGGGATGTGGATGGTTTGAATGTGTTGCAGGTGCTGGGGTTTGTGACCTCCGAAGTGATACCCTGCGCAGGAGGTGAAGAGGAGGATGGGGAGAAGGAGAAGGAGCTGGGGCATTGGAACGGAGAACTAGTTGGAAAGTTGGTTGATCCAATCTTGGGCTTTCGACCGGAGGGGGCCAGGTTTCGATCTGGAGACGACTTCTTGGTAGTAGAAGAGGGCGGAGCTATTTTGGCCTTTTTTCCGGTAGTGTTCGGCAATGTTGAATGAGCGGGTGAGGTCTCCAGAGGCAAGGGCGGCGATTTGTCGTCGAGCGTCTGAGGCTCGTTTGGATCTTGGGTATGAGACGGTGACGTCTTCGAAGGCTGTTTTTGCTCGGTCGAGATTGGCGGAGTCTTGGTTGCCGTCTTTCGCTTGGGCGAGGAGGGTTTCGCCAATGCGATATTGGGCTTCGGGGGCGTATGATGAATTGGGGTAATCTTGGACGAGGCGTTCGTAGGCGTGGATGGCGCGGAAGGAATTTTTTTTGGATTTGCGGCTTTGGTAAAGTTGTCCAATGGCGAATTGGGCGCGTTCGGCTGAGGTTGCTTTTGGGGCGTTGTCTCGGACGGAAGAGAGCATGGCGGCGGCTTTTTTGGGATCGATGCGGGATTTCATGCCGATGAAGGAGTTGGTGATGTGGCCTTGGGCGACTTGGTGGGCGATGGTCTCCTGTCTTTTGATCGCTTCGGTGTAGCGAGGGGAGGCGGGATATTTGGTGAGGATGTCTTCGTAGGCTTGGAAGGCGTCGAGGAGGTCTCCTTCGCTTTCGAGGATTTTGGCAAGGTTGTAGGCGGCTTCGGAGGCGTTGGGAGATTGGGGGAAATTTTTGGTGATTTGGCGGTAGGCGGATTTGGCTTTGGAAGCGTTGCCTGATTGTTGGGCTTTGATTCCGGTGGCGAAGAGTGATTTGGCGTCGTGAGCGCCGAGTTCGGTTTCGGAGGTGAGCTTGGCAGCGTCATCGGGGAGGTGGGAGCAGGAGGAGAGGGAGAGAATGGCTAGGAGAAGGGGAAGTTGATGGAGGAATTTCATGGCGGAACGGTAGTTTGTGGTTAATGGGTTACCAAGTTATAATTCGTTGATTGGAGCGATTGGTTGATTGGGTTCTGATTTTTTACTGGTAGGATTAAGACGTGACGAGGCTGAGAAAAATTGAATGGATTTTAGGGGTGCCGCTGGGGGGATTTTTCATTTGGAGTGGGGGACGAAAGTTGTTGGATTTGGGGGCTTTTGTTGAGGCGGTGGGGAATTTTAAGATGGAGAGAGAGGAGCGATTGGGAGAAGGGTTGATGAGCTGGTTTGAGGGGGCTGCGGATGTGACGGTGGCGTATTCGATGCCGTGGTTGGAGATTTTTGCTGGATTGGCGGTGCTCAGTGGGGTGTTTCGGGCGGGTGGAGTCACGGTTTTGTTGGGGTTGTTGGGAATTTTCAATCTGGCTTTATTGAGTGCTTGGGATCGTGGGATTCAGGATTTGAAGTGTGGGTGTCATGGGGTGTCGGATAAGCCGACGGATTATTTTTTGAAGGTGAGTTCTAATTTTGGTTTGATGGTGGGATGTTTGTTGTTGCTGGGTTTGGTTGTTTGGCAGGCTCGGCTTGCGTCTCGAGGTGGGGGCGATAGGGTGGAGGTATGACGTATGCGGAGCGATTGAGTTCGCGAATTAATGAGACTGGTTCGGCATTATGTGTTGGTTTGGATCCTCGTCCTGGGTTGACCTCTGGGGGTGTGGAGGGTGTGCCGGAGTATTTGAAGCGCTTGGTGGGTGAGACAGCGGAATATGCCGCGGCGTTCAAACCGAATATGGCTTATTTTGAGGCGATGGGATTGAGAGGGATGGAGATGTTGGAGCGGTTGTTGGAGGTGATGCCGAAGGAGGTGCCAGTTATTTTGGATGCGAAGAGGAGTGATATCGGCGAGACTCAGAAGTATTATGCTCAGGGTTACTTTGAAAATTGGGGGGTGGATGCGGTGACGTTGAATCCTTTTTTAGGGTATGACACCTTGGAGCCATTTTTGGATTGGAAGGGGAAAGGGGTGTACTTGTTGGCGGTGACTTCGAATGTAGGGAGTCGGGATTTTCAGCGCCGGGATTGTGAGGGACGTCGGTTGTTTGAGCGAGTGGGGGATTTGTGTGATCGGGCCTCTGGTGAGGGGCGGGAGACAACGGCCGGTTTAGTGGTGGGTTTGACGAATGCGGATGGTGATGTGTTGGGGAATTTGCCGGATGTGCCGCTGTTGATTCCTGGGTTGGGGGCGCAAGGGGGATCATTGGAAGCATTACGTGGGAGTGGAAGGGAGGCTCCGAGTGTGGTGAATGTATCGAGGGGAATTGGATACGCTGAGGGGAATGAAGATTATGCTGGGTTGGCGAGTCATTGGGCGGGAGAGATTGCGAAGAGCTTGGAGTTATAGGAATTGGTATGCAGCGAGGCGAACGGAATTCTGGATGGTTGCCTCGTAAGGGGTGGCCTGAGAGGAATTATCGTTTCTGGAGGCGAAGGTTATTGCCTCAGTGGTTGAAGCGAGCGGTGGGGGAAACCAGGCAAGCGATTTTGGAGCCTCCTGTTGAGGGAAAGTTGCGGGCGACTTGGGTGGGGCATGCTTCTTTTCTGGTTCAGTTTGGAGATCATGCGGTTATGTTTGATCCCAACTGGGCAAAATTTCATGGGCCGGTGAAGCGGCAGAGGGTTCCTGGGTTGTCATTGGGGGATTTGCCGGAATTGGATTTGGTTTTGGTATCGCATGCTCATTTTGATCATTTGCATAAGAAGTCGTTGCGGGCATTGGAGGCTCATGAGGGGGTAGTGGTGCCGCGGAGGAGTCGTCGTTTGGTGAAGGGATTGGGTTTTACTGAGGTTGTGGAAATGAGTGTGTGGGAGGAGAGGGCGTTTGGGGGGATGCGGGTTGTTCATACCCCTAGTCATCATTGGGGGGCTCGATATTTGCCGGATATTCGGCGCGAGTATGGAGGCTTTATTGTTGAGTCGGGAGGAAGGAAGGTTTTCCACTGTGGAGATAGTGCCTATTTTGGGGGATTTCGGGAAATTGGGGAGCGTGAGGAGGGGATTGATTTGGCAATGCTACCGATTGGGGCGTCTGATGCTCCGAGTCGCAGGGATGTGCACATGAATCCAGACGAGGCGGTGCAGGCATTTATTGATCTGGGCGCGAAGATGATGGTGGCGATGCATTATGGGACGTTTCCGTTGGGGATTGAGGAACCGGGTGAGCCTGAGCGGAGGTTGTTGGCGGAGGCAAAAAAACGCGGCCTTGAAGACCGCGTTTTGGTGACTGAGCCTGGTGAGGCTATTGAGATGTAGACCCTTATTTAGACCCTTATTTGAGAAGGCCGGCGATCACGAGAGACACGATGGCCATGACATT
>JAHDGN010000271.1 GCA_020627645.1 Akkermansiaceae bacterium | reverse complement strand
CGATGAGAATAACGTTTAGAATTAGGACAGCCAAGAGAGTGAGGGCGGCTTTCGGACTTTGGAGATGAGAGCGTGTTGTTTCGTGGAGGGTAATGAGGTTGAGGGCTGATTCTTCGATTTGGCCGAACAGAACGCAGTCGGCATGGAGTTCGATTCGATCTGCATATTGTCGAATGAGGATGAGTCCAATGGCGAAGAGGGTGGTGAAGACGATCCCCATGGCGGCGCCGCGTTCGACTTTTCCGAAGCGGCTGACCCATTGAGTGAAAAGGGCGGTGAGGATGCCGGCCAGCGCTGCTCCAATAAAAATGAACCAGGTGTCACGAGTTCCCGACAAAATGAAGGCGATTGCTAGTCCTGGAAGGACTGCGTGACTAATCGCATCACCCATCATGCTCATGCGGCGCAGGAGGAGAAAGGTTCCTGGAAGGGCACAAGTGATGGCACAGACCACCCCGATAATGATGATATGGAGATCTGTGGAGGTTAGGTTCATTTGTTTAGAGATTGGGGGGAAAGGTTGGATTTGTTAGAAGCGTTTCGTGAATCCGGTGAAGAGGCCAAAGTCCTCAGAGTCGTCGTTGAGGCCGGCCTGGGCGCCAAAATCGAGGAGGAAGTTTTGGTTTACTTCGAATGTGAGTCCTGCAGCTAAGTATGCTTCGTAGTGGTTTTCTTTGAGGATGCCGATGTATTCGGTGTAGCTGCCGAGGCGTTCGGTTAGGGTGAAACCTAAGACGGCGGTGTGGACGAATTCGAAAACATGTTCGTTGCCGTCATGAACATAGTCTAGTTCGGCCATGAGCCCGAGTCCGATTGATTCGGTGAGTTCTGTTCCGAATGGGATAATGAGTCCTGTTTCCCATTCGTCTGAGGCTGTTGGAATTTTGACGAAAGGCATGATGGCAAGAGCGGATGAGCCGCTGTCATTGCCGTAGATGTTGTGTTTGAGTCGAAGGGTGAGGTCACCGAAATAGTCGCCGTCAGAGCGAACATCGATCACGGCCTGTAGGTCGGTATTGTGGGTGAGGCCAGCTTTGAGGTTCAGAGCACCATAGGTGTAGGTGTCGTCAGACCCGTTGCGGCGCCAATCAAATAGCGAGGCTTCGATGGCGAATCTCCCTGCGTCTATCGTCGTCGGCGATTCCGTGACGTCTGGGCGATCGGGGGCCAGATCACGAAGGAGATGATTGGGAGTTGGGTTGAAGAGGTGGTATTGAGATTTGTCATTATTGGATTCTTCCGGGGCTAAGTTTTTCGGGGTTTTGTTGATATGGATTCCTGATGTTTTCGAGTTGGTGCTTTTTTGTGTCCCTTCTTCACCGCCAAGGGAGAAGAGGGGAGTGGTGATTACAAAAATGGAAGTTTGGATTTGTTTTTTCATTGAGAGGCTTCGGGTTGAATGGTGTGTGGGGAAGGGATTTCGGTGTTCGGGGTATCGAGTTCAGCTTCGAGTTGTTGCACGATTTCGGCTCCGAGAAGGTGTTCGACCATGTCAGCGTCGCGATCGACGTGTGATGGAGCGATGTCAGCGTGTTTGATAAGATAGAGCTCCCAAAGGCGGTGATTTCTGGTGATGCGTGAGGCTTCACCAAAGCCGGATTCGGAGAGTTGAATTTGTCCGTCGGGTTGGCGTTCGAGATGATCCTCGTGTTTTGCTTGTCTGATGAGGCGAGGGAGTTCGCCTCTCGTCCAGTAGCGGTGTTGACGAAGAAGGGATAGGGAGATGGGGAGGTTTTGGATGGCTTGATTTGGTTGTTGTTGTTCGAGGATCTCGTAGGTGGAACGAAGAAGGTGTTGTCGCCCGACTTTTCGCTGGAGTTTCCGGTGCCTGAGAAATCTGGGGATGACACCGCGGGCTGGGCCAAAGAGCATAGAGATCAGGAATAGGGTGGCAGCGGCGAGCACGATCACAGCGCCGGCTGGGAGTTTGTAGTAAAGCGATGAGAAGGACGATCCGAGCCATCCTGAAATTGCTCCGATGAGTGATGCCAAAATTAGAGTGGTTTTCAATTTGTGGGTCCAGAAGCGAGCGGCGGTGGGGGGGATAATGAGAAAGGCAATGATCAGAATAATGCCAACGGACTGCAGACCAACAACAGTTACGATTGAAACAAGGGTGAGTAGGGCGATATCGATCAACAGAGTTGGCCATCCTTGGGTGGAAGCAAAATTTTGATCGAAGCAAACCAGAGTAAATTCTTTCAGGAGATAGCTAGTGGTTATTGCTGTTAAGAGGAGAGTGCCAGCGATGATATAAAAGTCAGAATTTAGGAGAGTGGCAGGGGTGCCAAAAATGAAATGTTCAAGGCCGGCGGCGCTTGATCCGGGGAGGTTGGAGACCATTTTTAGAATGACGAGCCCAAGGCCGAAGAAAACCGAGAGGACGATGCCCATAGCAGCATCGTCTTTCAGTCGGGTGGTGCGACGGATGGCAAGTACCGTCAGAATACCTAGGAGTCCAGTTGTTGCTGCGCCGATGAGGAGCCCTGGAAGAGCCCGGCCGGAGAGGCCAAGAGAGATCATGATGGCGAAGGCAATCCCAATTCCGGGGAGAGTGGCATGTGCTAGGGCATCTCCTAAAAGTGATTGTTTGCGAAGGAGAAGAAATGTTCCGATGAGTCCGGCGGTGAATCCGAGAAGGGTGACGCCGAGCACGGGAAGTCGAACAGCGTGATGCTCAAGAGTTAGGGTTTCGATGACGAGATCCCAGGACATTTGGGGTAGTAGCTAGTGGTCAGTGATTAATATTGGAGATGGTTTATTTCCCAAGATTGCCAAGTGCATGGGCGATGTCTTCAAGGAGGTTTAGTTTACCGCCGTAGGTTTTTTGGAGGTTGTCTCGGGTAAATGTTTCAAGGGTTGGGCCGTTGGCGACGATACGCATATTGAGAAGAACGAGGTGGTCGAAGAAGCGGGAGACGGTCGCGAGGTCGTGATGAACACAGAGGACAGTTTTTCCTCGGGAATTAAGGTCTTTGAGTAGAGTGATGATTGCTTCTTCGGTAGCTGCGTCGACAGCAGCGAAGGGTTCATCCATGAGAAAGATGTCGGCATCTTGAACGAGAGCTCGGGCGAGGAAGACTCGTTGTTGTTGTCCGCCAGAGAGTTGGGAGATTTGCCTTTTGGCCAGATGCGCGATGCCGACTTGGTCTAGAGCTTCGAGAGCTAAGTCTTTGTGTTTTTTTTGGATGCGTTTGAACCAGCCGATTTTGCGGTAGGTTCCCATCGTGACGACATCGAGAGCGGAGACGGGGAAGTCCCAGTCAACGGATTCTCGTTGGGGGACGTAAGCAATCAGGTCACGTTGTTCTTGGTAGGGTTTTCCGTAGATGAGAACTTCGCCTGAGGTTTTTGGGATTAGGTTGAGGCTGGCTTTGAGGAGTGTGGATTTGCCAGCTCCATTGGGGCCAACGATACCACCGAGAACACCTTTTGGAATGTTTAGGTCAATATCCCAAAGGACTGGTTTTCGGTGGTAGGCGACGGTGAGGTCGTGGATGGCGATGGGGATTTCTGGGGGGTGTTCGGGGAGCATTCGAATGTTAAGTTTGGGATGGCGATTGGCGAATTTGAGGGTGGAATTTCGGGATGGGCTGGAGGGTTATTCTTTGAAGCCCTCAGCTTGACCACCTAAGGCGTTGGTAATGGTGGTGATGTTGTGGTTGATCATACCGATATAGGTGCCCTCTGGGGTTCCTTTTTCCCCCATGCAGTCTGAGTAGAGTTTTCCTCCGATCGTGACTTGGTGATTCTGGGCGGCGCAGCTTTCGATGACTGATCGAATCGATTTGTCGTTCACTGAGGTTTCAACGAATACAGCGGGAATTTGCTTTTCGACAAGAAATTCAACGAGATCTTTTCTATCACGGGGGCTTGCTTCGGCATCTGTGGAGATTCCTTGGACTCCACGAACGGTGAGTCCGTACGAGCGAGCCATGTAAGAAAATGCGTCGTGAGCGGTTACTAGGACTCGTTTGTCTTGTGGGATGGAAGCGATTGATTCGATGGCGTAGTCGTTCAGTTTGCTGAGTTTGTTCTGAAGGGTCTTGAGGTTCGTGCGGTAGTGATCGGCGTTGTCGGGGTCAATTTCAGCGAGTTTGTTGGTGATGTTTTCGGCGACTTTTGACCAGATCAGGACGTCGTTCCAGACGTGGGGATCGTTTTCACCTTCCGCCTGGAGGAGTTCGACATCTGCAAGATTTTCTGCAACGGCAAGGGTTTGGAGTCCTTGTTTGGCTCGGGCTTCGAGGATTTGACCAAATTTAGCTTCGAGGTGAAGGCCGTTATAGAGGACGAGGTCCGCTTGTTTGACTTTGTCCATTTCTGATTTGGTAGGGGAGTGTGTGTGTGGGTCGAGGCCTTCAGGGATGAGATTCACCACTTCTTTTTTGTCTCCGACGATTTGGCGGGTGATGTCTGCGATCATGCCGATTGTGGTAACAATCGTTCCGTCGGTTTTTGTTTCCTTGCTCGTGCAGCCTGCAAGAAGGGATAGCAGGGCAAGTAGTGAGGTGATTCGTTTCATTTCGGGGGGAGAGTGAGATAGGCTTTTTGATTTGTCAAAATGAATAGTTTGAGTTGTGAAGATTGTGGAGAGCTGCTGAGAATTGGATTTTTTTGTTTCCTCGGTTTGGGGAGGGCAGTGATTGATGAAGCCGTCGTTTTCGGTTCTTGGGTCCAGGGGGAGACCGATGGGGTTGTTTCTCTTAGGGTAGCTCTCAGGCTGTCACCTAGAGCGTGGGGTGTCCATTGACGATGGTTTGTTGAACTTGGAACTGGTGATCAAGGATGGTGAGGTTTGCGGTGTCACCTTCGTCGATTTTTCCAAGCTGAGGGAGTTTGAGTGATTGGGCTTGGTTTAAGGAGGTGGTGGCGATGAGATCTTTGAGGGGAAGGTCGGTGATTTGGTGAATGAGTTTTAGTCCCTCGTTGAATCTGAGGGTCGACCCGGCGAGAGTGTCGGTGTTCGAGAGTTTCGCGATTCCGTTTTTGATTTCGACATCGAGACCGCCGAGTTGGGCTGGGCCGTCGGGTTGCCAGGAGGCGGAGGTGGAGTCGGTGATGAGAAGGATGTTATGATGGGGGACTTTGGAGAAAATG
>JAHDGN010000270.1 GCA_020627645.1 Akkermansiaceae bacterium | reverse complement strand
AGAGCCTCTTGTGCGATTTATGGTAATTGATCACTGCCTGCCGTCAATCCGCAGCGATGCTGATCCCTTGACTAACGCTCATGGTAATTGATCACTGCCTGCCGTCAATCCGCAGCAACATTCCAAATGAAATGAATCAGGAAGAATGGTAATTGATCACTGCCTGCCGTCAATCCGCAGCGAGAGGGGTTATGTCAACCCCCAGATCCTTATGGTAATTGATCACTGCCTGCCGTCAATCCGCAGCATAAATTCTGCCCCCAATCAGTAGAGCCCAATTAACGGGCAACCTATCATTAATGTGAACACCACCTCCGATCCCTCCCTTCTTCTGACTCCCGCAAACTCCACCTTTCAAATCAGCGTCCAGCAACTCCTCCAAACAATGTAAATGAAAGCACAGTTAAAATTTTCAGCCCCATGGGGTTTTCAGACCGCATCTCAGATAAAATAAAATATTATCCAAAAAATTAAGCATTTTTCGAAAGGAATTCACCCCGCTATAAAACTTACCCACAATACCATTCGACCACTCTCCGAACCAACTCCTGATGACATCGAAGACGACGCTCCAACTCACTTGAACTAGGCGTTTCAAACGTGAGTGACAATCCACAACCCCGCTTTGCTAGATAGATCGCCTCAGGCCAACCCTCCGGAATATCCGGCTCGGCCTCATGATAAATCCAACCCAACTCAGTCACCTCGTGATCATCAATCACCAATTCCGGCTCCACCTCAAACTCTCCCCCAGCCACATCCAACACGAACTCCTTTCCTGGACTCCTCTCTCCCAAATTAATTTCGTAAAAATAAAAACCAGAACTCTCCCAATCCTCGTGCAAGGATAAGAACAACCCTGGAGTAGGCCGCTTCTCCAACCAACCAATATGGGAAACCACCTCTCCCGTTCGCCTTTCCAAGTAATCCCGATTCAAATCAAGCCCATCTCCATTCTCCCGACTCCCCTTAGATAACCCAACCGGATTAAGCCCCGGACACACCATCCACCGAATACCATCACCAAAGAACCCTTCCCTTAGCAACCCAATCAACGCCATCGGCCCCGCCGGCTCATCTCCATGAATGCCAGCCGAAAGATAAACGACCGGCCCATCACCCCCTTTTTCCGAGGCAACCAAGGGCACCCCCTCAAACTCACCAAGGATTTCGGTCGAAAAACCCCGGGACTCCGATTCAACCACCCAAGACCTAAAAAATTCGCTCCAGTTCATTACTTTTTCATCGGGCGAAACTCCCACTTAGGAGATTTTGGCGGCTCAACGGCTTCAACAACTTTCCCCAAACCAAAATCTGACGCCACCAAACCACGCTCTTTCCAGATCCCAGCATGCTTCCCCCTCCAAAAACCATAAAAACTTGGATAAAGTTGATCAACATAGTCAACATTTACTTTTTCCGGAACTTTAATATCAAAAAGATAGTAAACTGCATTCACCAACAATCGTCTTAAATCCTCCGACACAAAATCAACTGATGCTCCCATCGTCGTGCAAAATGCTCTTCCTGTCTTTTCACCAGACGGAGAAGTGTAGGTATGTAACCAAGCCAATGGCATCATCGGATTATTTTTTGTTCCTTCCACATTCTTCGAGCCCGGATCCAAGGTCTCAGTCACGGCACCCCGCATCAAAATGGTGCCGCGATCAGTCAAATGCTTCACCCCATAGACATCACTCGGACCAAAGACATCCTTCACCGAATTTAAAATCGGGTGCTGGTCTCTCTCTTTTTCAACAATCCCTCGGGCTCCCTCAACCTTATGCCTCCCATGATGATTCACCCACCTCTCTCCCAAAACTTTCAAACCCCAATCGTTAGCCGAAATAGAACCAAATGTTTTCTTACCAAGAAACGCATGAGTCGCTGTCCTGAAACCAATGACCGGCTTTCCTGCATCTAAATATTTTGTCATGTGATCGATGGCCTCATCCGACGGAACCCTCATTCGCGTCCCGATAATCATCATGTCCGCTTCATCCAATTGCTCCCAACCAATCACTCCTCCCTGATGATTAGGATCGATATATTTCCCATCAGCACTCCACGAAAATAGCACCACCGTATCAAACCCATGACGCGCCGACAAAATCTTCGCCAACATAGGCATCGTCTCCTCAGATCGGTATTCCTCATCGCCCGACACTAAAACCACTTTCTTTCCCTTACCGGGACCTTCCTTGCCCGCAAATGACAGCCACTTTTCCTCACCCTGAACCGCAACGAGACTTAAAAGCCCGACCATAACTCCGCAAACGAATTTCATAAACCTACTCAACCATTAGAATGACATTCATGAAAAGCACCAAAAACAACCCAATATCCATGATATTAACTCTGCAACTTCTATCTACATTCTAAAAAATGATAGTCTTGCTCAATTTTTATTTGACCTAACTGAAAGTCGAACTTATGCCCCCGCACATGCCTGCTGCTAAAAAAAAGCCAGTAAAACGCTACTCCGCTGAGGAGAAGAAGGAGATCCTCGAGTTTATCGCAAACGAGGGTCGGGGAGGACAAACCAAAGCCGTCAAAAAGTTCAAGGTAACAGCTGCAACCATCGCTGCATGGAAGCGCAAGGACGGAATCTCGATCTCATCAAGCGGATCAGGAGCTTCCTCGAAAGAACTCCGCACAGTAGAAGAGCTAGCAACTTTGATCAAAGAAATCAATGCGACTGAGTCAAAACTTGATCAACTCAAGAAGGCTTACGTCAAAGCGAAATCGAAGCTATAAGTTTCAAAAAGCTCACTACTAATTTGTTACGAAGAGAGCCTCCGTTTCACGGGGGCTTTTTTCATTCCTATACAAAACCGCTGTATTCTTCCTCAACGAGACATTACCCTCCCAAATAACTCATCTCAGCCTTCAGCTGATTCACCTTACCTCTCTCCTCAGAATACCGGTCATTTCTCCCTCCCCAAAAGGATCCCAAAAATCCCGAAACATCTTCGTCCGACTTTCCAGACCTCAATAGCGCCCTCAGATCATGTCCACTCCCTGCAAACAAACAGGTAAATGCCTTCCCCTCGGCCGACACCCTCAACCGAGTGCAGTCCCCACAAAACGGCCGCGTCACTGACGAAATAATCCCGAACTCCCCAACCCCATCAGCAAACCCCCAACGCCTCGCAGTCTCACCTCGGTAGTTTGAACCCAATTCACGATGGGGCATCTCAACACCAATCGTTTCCAAGATCTCCTTCTCGGACACCACCTGAGTGAGATCCCACCCATTCGTCTCACCAACATCCATAAACTCAATAAATCGCAAGATCACCCCCCGCTCTCGACACCACCTCAACAACGGCAAAATTTCCGTTTCATTCACCCCTCTCTGCACCACCATATTGACCTTCACTTCCAAACCATGCCGCTGGGCAGCCTCAATCCCTAACAAAACTCGATTCACTTTCACCCCAACGCCATTCATTTGAGCAAAAACCTCTTCGCTCAAGGCATCAAGACTCACTGTCACCCGCCCCAAACCAGCCGCAGCCAGCCTCTCCGCATGATGATTCAACAAAACCCCATTTGTCGTCATCGCCAAATCTTCGACCCCCGGCACTGTCGCAATCATCGCAACCAAATCAACCACCCCCCTTCTTAACAGCGGCTCCCCACCAGTTAACCGAACCTTCTTAACCCCCAATCCAACCGAAACCCTCACCGTCCGAACGATCTCATCGAAAGTCAGAATTTCGCTCTTGGGCAAAAACTCATATCCAGGACCAAAGACCTCGACCGGCATACAATACCGACACCGAAAATTACAGCGGTCCGTTAAAGAAATCCGCAAATCCTGCAATGGCCTACCCAACTGGTCGATCACGCCTCACCCTCAGATCCTCACTCAAAAAATCAAATCCAAAAAACAATTCCCAATTCAATCAAACCAACACCTATATCCCACCTTCTAAAATTCGATCCTCTGCCCAATCCTCGGGACTCCTTTCTACCCTTCGTGTAATCCTCTCCAAACACCTCTCCCAAACTTCTCGTCCCTCCAAAATTTTCACCTCAATCCGCAAAAAATAAATCGGAACGTCCATCTCATCCGGTCTAGGAAATCTCACTGCATCCTTCTCCGTTGTGACGATCATTTCAGCACCACGATCCACACACCTTAACATAAACGGCGCAATCTCCTTGGCCGTAAAAGCATGATGATCCGCAAACGTCGTGTGAAACATCACATCCGCTCCCAACTTTTTTAGCAAACCATCAAAACTCGCCGGCTGCGCAATCCCCGAAATTGCCCCCACAAATTTGCCCTTCAAGGCCTCCAACGGCAAAACCTCATCCGTAAACACCCCTTCCAAATGCTTAGGACCATGTGTGCACTCCATGATTTCAGCATCCTTGTTAAACTTCCGAATCTTCCCAATTAACTCCTCGTTTGAACTCCCATCACACTTCGTCAAAAAGATGTAATCAGCCCGACACAAATTCGGTGGCGGCTCTCGCAACGTCCCCCGCGGCAAAATAAACCCATTCCCAAATGGCTGGTTCCGATCCACCAAAACCACATCCACCGAATGCTCCAACTCCAAATACTGCAACCCATCATCCAATAAAAGCGTATCAACCCCCAATTCCTTCACCGCAAACCTCCCGCCCCTCACCCGATCGCGATCCACCACCACAGCCACTCCAGGTAAATTTTTTGCCAACATAAACGGCTCATCTCCCGCATACTTCGACTCCAACAAAACCTCTCTCCCATCACTGACAATCTTCGGAGGACTCATCACCACATCCCCCGTCTCCGGATTCTCCCAAACCTGCGCCTCCTCCAAATCAGAACTCTTATAACCACGACTCAAGATCGCCACTTTCCTCCCCCTCTCCGTCAATTCCCTGGCAAACCTCTCCACCACCGGAGTCTTCCCCGTCCCCCCTACCGTAATATTTCCAATGCTCACCACCATCGTCCCCAAACTCGACTGCTTCGTCCAACCATCCCGAAACAATCTTAGCCGCAACTTAACCCCAAACCGATAAATCCATGAAAGCCCCCTCAACAAAACCCTCATTGAAGACGCCCCCAGCCCCTTCGCCTTCCCCCCATCCCCCTTCGTT
>JAHDGN010000269.1:3303-5119 GCA_020627645.1 Akkermansiaceae bacterium | reverse complement strand
GCCGCACATTCTAGAAAGCGCCCGTTCTCTCTCAGTTCCACGAAACGTTTCCTCAAAAATTTAAAAAAATCATTCCGCCGTTTTGAAACTAGATGTGGTAATAAACTAACAAACTTCTTCCCAACGAACCGGCTCAGACCTCATCCCCTGCTCGAACCTCTCCGCTAAGATCTCCACAATCCCATCATGTCCACCCACCAACTCAGTCATACACCAACGCAACCCCGCATAACTCTCCGCAGCCTCCTCACAAATCTGAGCCACATCTCCACCCGGACCAGCGTGCCTCCCAGGCGAAGCAAACAACATCGACACAATCACCTCCTCCCGAAATCCGTCCATTCCGACCACATTTTCTAACAAAGGCTCATTAAACGCATACTCATCCCCCTCTCTCCTCTCCATCGAACAAGCCACCACTTCCGAAAAATCGCCCTCCGACAGCATCTCCCGCACCTGCCTCCCCAAATGATTTCTCACCTCAGTCACCCCAATTCGAGGAGCCCCATGATCCACGAGCGCCACCGCTGGCCGAGCAAAACCCTCCCGCTCCTTCGTCTCCAAAATTCGATCCACCAAGATCTGCGCCATCCGACGGTCATTCTCCAACAGCGGCTCCACCACACACGGCGCAATCCTCACCTCCAACTCCGGCCACTCCTTCCTTAACTCCTCCACCCGCTGAGGCATAAACTCTTTAATCGCCGCACTTGGCCCAAAAAACATCGGCGTCACCATAAAACGATTCACCCCCTCCTCCCGCATCCGATGCAAAAAGGGCTCAAAAATTTCCGCCGGAACACCGTCCAGTTTCTCTGGCGAAATCTTCGTCGAATGGAGCAACGAAACAGGATGCACTTTCTGGCCCACCTTCTTCTCCAGCCTCTCTGCCAAGCTCCGCAAACTAAAGGTCGCCTCCGGCCGATACGACCCATTATCCGTAATCAAACAACAAATATCCTCAACTCCGCTCATCGCCCCGACCCTACCCCCATTCTCAAACTTTGCCCCATAAAAATCAACACAATCGCCCCCCTTAGCCCTCTTCATCATCCTGACTCAAAACATCCCTGAAAACTTCCACGCAAACCCAACGTCTTTAAGATACCGGCTCTGTCGCAAGAATTCCGATACCTTAAAAATGTCACCGCTCATCAAACTTTTCACTCTCACAGCAATCACCGCGCTCACCCTCCATGCCGAACCACCCGAATGGTCAGGAAAACCCGACAAACACCTCAAACTCAACACCCTTCCTGGCATGATGAAGTTCGACCAGGAAGTTCTCATCGCCGAACCAGGAAATAAAATCAAACTCACCATCACCAACCCCGACGACCTCGAACACAACTGGGTCCTCATCAAAAACAACCCTAAAGACCCCAAAGGCGTTCAATTTGCCGAACAATGTATCGCCCTCGGAGCCAAAGGTCCCGAAATGGCCTGGACCATCGACTCCCCCCGAGTCCTCGCCAAATCCGGAATGATCACCCTCAAACAAACCACCGACATCTACTTCGTAGCCCCGAAAAACCAAGGAGACTACACCTACCTCTGCACCTTCCCCGGACACGCCTCCCTCATGCGCGGCACCCTCCGTGTCGCCTCCAACAAATCCCCCTTCACCAAACTAGAATACACGGCCTATCAGGGGAAATTCAAACAAATCCCCGACTTTACCAAACTCACCCCAATCGCCACCGGCGCCGCCAAACGCATCGACATCAAACCCATCATCAAAGGTAAACATGGATATGCGATTGTTTTTGAAGGCACGTTCGAACTCCCAGCCTCCGGAGACTGGGAATTCTTCCTC
>JAHDGN010000269.1:0-3293 GCA_020627645.1 Akkermansiaceae bacterium | reverse complement strand
CAGCTCCGACGATGGCGCTCGCCTCTCGATCGACGGAGAAATCGTCATCAAAAATGCCGGGCGGAGAGCCGTAAAAGCCAAAGAAAAACTCCAGAAAGGCACTCACACCCTCCGAGTCGCTTGGTTCGACATCAATCGAGGCAAATCCCTTTCCCTCTTTGCCAAACTCAAAGGACAACAGGACCTCATATTCACCAACGAAAAATCTCAGCACAATCACCGCCGGCGCAGAGCGCCAGCCCCCATCCTCGTCAAACCCATCAAGCCTGGCGAAGCCATCACTCACCGCACCTTCATCAAAGGCACCCCCCCACGATCAATCGCCGTCGGATACCCAGGCAACATCAATCTCTCTTGGAACGCTGACACCATGAACCTCAACCTCATCTGGCGAGGTGGATTCGTCAACGTCGGCCCACACTGGAACGGACGAGGTTCCGGATCCACCATCGCCGGTTTTGATCGAATCAATCTTGTCGACGGCATGGCTCTCCAAACCCTCCCGTCCCCAGACACCCCATGGATCCCTCACTCCAAAGACCTCATCGCCTACCAAAAAGACACCCCGATCAAAGACATGAAAAAACAAATCACCATCGGCGTCCCCCACCCCGACTACCACTTCATCGGATACCGACTCGACCAAAAGCGATTCCCCACCTTCTCCTACAAGTTCAAAGAACTCTCCGTCACCGACACCTTCAGCCCACAAGTCGAAAAAAACCTCGAAGCACTCAACCGTACTCTCACCTTCTCCGGGACTCCTCCAAAAAACACCCACCTCCTTCTCGCCTCAGGCGCCAAATACAAAATTTCCAACGACGGATGGATCGATACCGGCACCAACCTTTCTTTTAAGATCAGCGGAGCCACCCCCTTCATCAGAAACGCCAACACCATCGATCCCAAAACCCTCAAACCATCAAACAGAAAACAAAACCAAGTCCTCGTTCCCGTCCCCGCAAACGCAAAGCTCAACATCACTTACAAATACAAAACCACCATCGCAGGACGCCCCGAATAACCTCGATTCAACAAATTTTTTACCGCTAACCACCATGAAAAAACCACTCATCCTAGTCGCCCTTTCAGCACTGGCCCTAAACGCAGATCCAACAACCAAATCGAACCCATCACCCACCAAAGAAAATTCTACCCCACCAGCAAAACCAACCAAACCACTTCCAAAAGAATCCGACTACTACACCATCACCCCCTTCCAAATTCCCAACGGACAATCAATCGAAACCGGAGGCATCGCCCTCATGGATAACGGAAAAATCGCTGTCTGCACCAGAAGAGGGCAAATCTGGACCGTCGACAACGCCTTCGATCACCCCAAAAAACCAGCCAAATGGTCCGTGTTCGCCGAATACCTCCACGAACCACTTAGCCTCACTTACTCAGACGGATGGCTCTACGCCGTCCAACGCCCCGAAGTCACCCGCATGAAAGACGAAGATGGCGACGGCCGCGCTGACATTTTTGAAACCGTCTCCGACGACTGGGGAGTGAACCAAAACTACCACGAATACAACTTCGGCTCACGCTTCGACCCCGAAGGGAACATCTGGTGCACCCTCTGCCTCACTGGGTCATTCACTGCCGAATCCCTCTACCGCGGCTGGGTCCTACGCATCAACAAAAACGGGACCGTCACCCCCACCGCCTGCGGCGTTCGCTCCCCTGGAGGAATCGGCTTCAACGCCCAGGGTGACGTCTTCTACACCGACAACCAAGGAGCCTGGAACGGATCCAGCTCCCTCAAATGGGTCAAACCAGGATCTTTCCAAGGAAACCCCAACGGAAACATTTTCTTCCCCTACACCAAAGGCGCCATCGGCGAAGCCCCACCCGAACCCGACTACACCAAACCAAGCCGCACCCTCATCGAACGAAAAAACATCCCAACCTACATCCCCCCAGCAGTGATCTTCCCTCACGGAGACGTCGGCCAATCACCCACCGGAATCGAACCCGACCTTTCCAAAGGAAAATTCGGCCCCTTCGCCGGACAAACCTTCGTTGCCGAACAAACCTTTTCCCAAATCCAACGTGTCTACCTCGAGAAGGTAAACGGCATCTACCAAGGAGCCGTTTTCCATTTCCTAAGCGGCTTCAAATCCGGCAACATCGGACTCCTCCTCACCAAAGACGGCAACCTCTTTACCGGCGGATCTAACCGAGGCTGGGGAGCCCGAGGAGGTAGAACCAATAGCTTCGAACGCGTCAACTGGACCGGAAAAACCCCATTCGAAATCCACGAAATGCGCGCCAAGCCCGACGGCTTCGAACTCACTTTCACCAAACCCGTCGACCCAAAAACCATCAAAGCCGAATCATTCTCCTGCTCTGCCTATACCTACGAATACAAGAAAGGATACGGCAGTAAAAAAGTCGACATGATAACCCCCAAAGTCACCGTTAGCTCAGCGAGCAAAGACGGTTCAACGATACGAATCAAAATCGACCCACTCACCAAAGGACACGTTCACGCTCTCAATGCCAGCGGCCTCCGCTCCACTGAAGGTATCCCCCTTCTTCACCAATCAGGCTATTACACCCTGAACGAAATCCCAAAAAAATAGACCGCCTCCCTACAGCCGCGTTTCCTTCGCCTCCAGTAAATGGCCTCGGCAAAGAAAACGAAGT
The DNA here is from genome assembly GCA_020627645.1 of Akkermansiaceae bacterium. Taxonomy (GTDB): domain Bacteria; phylum Verrucomicrobiota; class Verrucomicrobiia; order Verrucomicrobiales; family Akkermansiaceae; genus SW10. The sequence goes on along the minus strand of JAHDGN010000269.1, from coordinate 641 downwards.
GACCTGAAGTTCCCTTGACTCGGAAAAAAACTTCCAAACGATTCAGATATCATCAGAGTTCCTCGCAAAACAATGATCGCCATCGTTCTGATCAACATTCTAGTCGTTTCACTGGCCGTCTTAATTCACACCACGTCCCTCTGGCAACTCGCGAGGCTGATCAAGAACATATCCAACCCACAACTTCAAATGGTGACCGGAGTCATCGGATGTCTCGTTGCCCACGCATTTGAAATCTGGCTCTTCGCCCTCACCTTCTTTCTTTTAATAAACCACTTCCCAAACCACAGCTTTCTTGGCCTTGATAACCCATCGCTCCTCGACTGTGTCTACTTTTCATTCACCACCTTCTCAACTCTCGGATATGGAGATCTGACACCGCTCGGTCATATCCGATTTGTCGCAGGCATTGAGTCGCTCACCGGACTCGTTCTTGTCGCATGGACCGCATCATTCCTATTTCTCGAAATGAAGAACTCCTGGGACCCCAAAAACCCTGGGTAGAAATCACAAACTACTTCCCACTCACCCTCTGAGCCGGTTCATCAGCCATCAACAATGACCGGAAAATACTCTTCAAAGTAATGCCTCCTCCGCAGAATCTGTGGGAGGAATTGGGGTCTGACAGCTACAGGTGGCGG
>JAHDGN010000268.1:4775-5126 GCA_020627645.1 Akkermansiaceae bacterium | reverse complement strand
GAAGAGTCGTTCAGTGTGGTGGGCACAAAGAACATCATCCTCAATCGCTGATGCATTGACGATTTTAATGGCCGCTTCTTGGATACGATCCCAATCATCAGTCGGTATGCCATCGGGCGTCATAATTTTTCGGCAAAACAGTAATGATTCATAGTGCAGTCTGGTTCACCTTCACCAACACCTCCCACAAATCGCTAAAAACTAGCTCTCCTTTAACGCCTTTACCAGCGGGATCTCAAACCTGTCTCTCTTGGCCTTTATAACCATTCACGAAGCCAAATCGTTTGTGACAAGTGGGTACCAACACATTTCCCAATTGCCAAAACCCACTCCAAACATCCTTTCCCTTTG
>JAHDGN010000268.1:0-4765 GCA_020627645.1 Akkermansiaceae bacterium | reverse complement strand
CCAGAGGGAACTCAAAACCGTCTCTCTTGGCCTTTATAACCATTCTCAAAACAAAATCGTTTGTGACAAGTGGGTACCACAACGTATTTCCCAATCGCCAAAACCCACTCCAAACCTCCTTTCCCTTTGACAATTCCAACTCCACACCCGACCCCTAGCCCGTGAGCTTTTCCCTCCAATTCGAATCTCTTCTGGAGTCTCCCACTTCCAAAATGAAGCGATTCATCCAACTCCTCGCCCCCTGCTCTGCTCCTCAACTGGAAACCATGGCCCAGCAAAGCCAAGCCCTCACCCACCAAAACTTTGGCAAGACGATGCGCCTCTTCGCCCCCCTTTACCTCTCCAATGAATGCGTTAATAACTGCCAATACTGCGGATTTTCCCGAGACAACCCCATCCTTCGCACCACCCTCACCATTCCCCAAGTTGTAGCCGAAGCCCAACACCTCCACTCTCTGGGATTCCGAAATATCCTCCTCGTTGCAGGCGAACACCCCAAGTTTGTTTCCGATGGATACCTCCAACAATGCATCGACGCTCTCCGACTCCTCTTCCCTACCATCGGAATTGAAGTCGGCCCCATGGAAGACCACCAATACACCGAACTCGTCTCCCACGGCGCCGAAGGACTCATCGTCTACCAAGAAACTTACCACCGCCCAACCTACGAAACCCTCCACACCGCAGGACCCAAAAAGAACTTTCTCTGGCGCCTCGACTGCCCTGAACGAGCCTACGCAGGAGGCTTTCGACGAATCGGCATCGGAGCCCTCTTCGGTCTTGCCGACTGGCGATACGAAGCCATCGCACTCGCCACCCACCTCGACTACCTCATGCGCAAATGCTGGAAGGCCTCCTTTACCATCGCCTTCCCTCGCATGAGACCTCACGCCGGAAACTACCAATACACCCCTGACCCCACTCGCTCCCTCGATGACCGCTCACTCGTCCAACTCATCACCGCCTTTCGTATCACTTTTCCTCAGGTTGGCATCGTCCTATCAACACGTGAACCCGCCCCCCTTCGTGACTCGCTATTCCCCCTCGGTGTCACCCATATCTCGGCGGGCTCTCAGACCGATCCCGGCGGATACACTGGAGCAGGGACCGATGATCTTCATCTCACCGTCAAAGGGCGTCGAGTCGAACTCGAAAACGAACAAAAATCCTGTGATCGAGCCACCGGACAATTCGAAATCGACGACCAACGCCCAGTTCACCAAATCGCAAAAATCCTCAAACAAAAAGGCTTCGATCCCGTCTGGAAAGACTGGGATCCCGCCATCCTCGCAAACCAATGAAACTCACCATCAACGGCGAACCAAAATCATTCGACACCCCTCCAAGCAACGTCGCGCAACTTCTTCGAATGCTCGACCTCAACGACAAACCCATCGTTGTCGAACATAACCAAACCGCCATAGCCCCATCCGAATTCCAAAACCGTCGACTCTCAGACGGAGACTCGCTCGAAGTCATCACCATCGCCGCTGGCGGATGAAAACCTGCGCCTGCAAGGCAATTCAGAAACCACTACCGCACTTCCAAAAGTGCGAATCCTAAAAGCCCTCCGGTATTGGAGGTAAATTCCCAGTCGGCTGCGCACCAGGAACTCCAGCAGGAATATCCAACGGAGCTCTGACTGGTTCAGCCACCGCCGTGGCTTCAACCGGGATCTCTTTCTTCTCGCTCTGCTTGACCACCGTAAAAATCAAAGCCCCAATCGCAGCCAACAGACAAAGAACAAAAATCGTCTGCATCACAGCCATATTCCGCTGCAACCTCACCATCGTACACTATTTCCACCGTGCTCTGAACATTCTGGAAAAGCCCCTCCATCCGAATATCCGAATCCCTCATCCGCTCCTGCATCCGATCAAAGGTCCTCATTGTCGCCTTACTCGTATCATCAATTCCCTTAAGGGTATCATTAACCCCATCCATCGAGGTCGCCAACTTCTCCCCACTCGTCGCATACTTTTCCATCTGCCCATGAATCCCCTTCAAAGCGACACTCATACTCTGCTGCGTCTCACTGAACTGATCCAAACCCTGCATCGCCTTCGGTAAATGAACCAAGGACTCGCGCAACAATTCCTGATTCCCATTCTGCGTCTCCAACTGCCCCCGAATCCCTCGCAACAAATCAACCATCTCTGTGTATCCAGCCGAAATACTAGCCAATTGCTCATCTCTCTTCGAACGCCTTTTCCAAAACGCCCATTTGCTCACCTTTTGAGTCGGCTGCACCGCTACCACACCCGTCTTCTCTTTGACCGGCTCCAACACATCCACCTTTTCCGCCACAACCTTCTTTGCCGGAGTCTTGACTGCCTCTTTCCGAGCTTCAACCGGCTTCTTGGGAGAAGAAACCCGACCTTCACCCGTTCTCACATCAGACTTCAAAACCTCTTTCTTAGGCACTTCCACTTTCTTCACCTCCGCCTTTTTCTCAACCACTTGACCTGCCTGACGATCCGACTGGGGAGGAACAACCTTCTCGACCTCTTTCTTCACCTCAGCAAACGGATCCACTTTCTCACCGGCAGATTTCGGAGGATCTACCTTCGCTAAGGGTTTCGGAACCTCCACCTTTTCGACCTTTTGATCCAGAGGAGGAGGCTGAAGAACCTTCTTTTCCTGGCTTGGTGGCGTCACGACTTTCTTCTCCAAACTCGGCGGCGTGACCACTTTCTTCTCTGGTGCCTTCACAACCGGAATGGACGGAGTCTTTGAGGCCGCAGCATTGGCCGCAGTTTTCATGGGCTCATCACCCTCCGGAACGAACCCGAAATCATCCCCATCTTTCATCCCCAAATCATCCAAATCTTCCATCGCTTTCGCAACTTTCCCCTTCACATCATCCAACCCCTTTTCCAACTTAGAAGATTCCCCCTCCTTTCCCCCAGAAGACGATAGACTCTCAGGTTTGACCTTACTTCCTGACAGTGGTTTCTGTGGCTTTTTTTGATCTTTCATGGGAGAGGCTTTCTTTTTTAAAAATTTATCCTCGCGAACCCTAAAATGAAAGAAAATTTAAACTATTCAGAATTGCCGAATTCAAACCCCAACTTCACCTTCTCGTCAATAACTCGCCCGTTCTGTGAATAACTTGGAAGCACTTTCCCAAAATTTCGGCCACAACCAATTTCGCCCCGGCCAAGAACCTGTCATCGACTCCCTCCTCAACGATCGCTCTGCCCTCGCAATCTTCCCAACCGGTGGAGGAAAATCTCTCTGCTACCAACTCCCCGCCCTTCTCCTCGATGGACTCACCCTCGTCGTCTCCCCACTCATCGCCCTCATGAAAGACCAAGTCGATTCTCTCCTCGCCAAAAATATCCCCGCCGCCCGTCTCGACTCATCTCTCAATGCCGAAGAAACACGCCAACTTTATCAACAACTCGAAAAACAATCCCTCAAACTCCTCTACGTCGCCCCAGAACGACTCGCCAACGAGAAATTTCGACAACGTCTCACTCAAACCAAGATTTCCCTCCTCGCTATCGACGAAGCCCACTGCATCTCCGAATGGGGCCACAACTTCCGACCCGATTACCTCAAACTCGCCAACTTCGCAACCGAAATCCAAATCCCACGCACCCTCTGCCTTACCGCCACCGCGACTCCGCAAGTAGCCAAGGACATTCGAGACCACTTCAACATACTCCAAGACGATCACCACCAACTCACCTTTTACCGACCCAACCTAAACCTCACCAGCACCCCACTTCACGAACACCAAAAACGACCCCATCTTCTCAAACAGATCCAAGAAAACCCCAACCAATCCACCATCGTCTACACCACCCTCCAATTCACAGCCGAATCTTTAGCCTCCTACCTCCAACAAAACAACATCAACGCCCGCCCCTACCACGCTGGACTCCGACCCGAAATCCGCTCCGAAATTCAAGACCAATTCATGTCCGGAAAACTCCCCGTCATCTGTGCCACCATCGCCTTTGGCATGGGGATCGACAAACCCGACATCCGAGCAGTCTACCACTACAACCTTCCTAAATCCCTCGAAAACTACACCCAAGAAATTGGCCGAGCCGGTCGCGACGGCCTCCCCTCACATTGCGAACTCCTCGCCTGCCTTGACGACCAACGCACCCTTGCCAATTTTACCCATGGCGACACGCCCGACCCTCAACCTCTCGACCAACTCCTCCGTCACCTCCTTGACCAACCACCCGAGTTTGACATTTCCACCTACGAACTCTCACGTTCATACGACATCCGCCCTCTCGTCATCAATACCCTCCTCACCCATCTAGAACTCCAAGGCTACCTCAAAGCAACCACACCATTTTACTCCACCTACAAAATCGCATTCACTCGATCGCTCGAACACACCCTCAAAGGCTTCGACTCTCAAAGACAAAACTTCCTCATCAATCTCTTTGAAACTGGAAAAAAAGGTCCCAAGTGGACCGAACTCAACCCAGACCATTCAGTCGAACAACTCAACGAACCACGACAAAAAATCATCGACGCCCTCAACTACCTGGAAGACCTCGGCGACATCACCCTAAAGCCCTCTGGCGTCCGCCAAGGATACCGACTCCTCCAATCACCCAATTCGTTCGCTGAACTTTCCTCAAACATTCACGAACTCTTTCAACGTCGTGCTGAATCTGACCTCACTCGACTCCAACAAGTCATCGATCACGCACAGAATCCCTCCTGCCTCTACCAAAACCTACTCACTCACTTCTGAGAAACAATTGAGCCATGTGGCCACTGCTCCCGCTGTCAA
>JAHDGN010000267.1 GCA_020627645.1 Akkermansiaceae bacterium | reverse complement strand
TGTTTTTGCGACCTTCTTTTTAGGGGCGGCTTTTTTAGCGGCTTTCTTGGCTGCCTTTTTAGCGGTTTTTTTGGCGACTTTCTTCGGGGCAGCTTTTTTGGCTACCTTTTTAGCGGCTTTCTTAGCGGTCTTTTTTTTGGCCATGATGGTGCGTGGGGTTGTGATGTGTTGGACACACCTCACCTATTATAGTCCAGCCACAGTCGTGGCGGAGCGAGATTTCTTCGTGAGTATGGGGGTTTGGTCAAGTATATTCGCTTTTATTGGAGATCATTGCGGGTGATGGAGTAGGATTTTCCGCAGCGAGGGCACTGAAGAGCTAGTTGTTCTTCGTTTCCAAATAGTTCTTCGGGATTTTCTTTCCAGGCTCCAAGAGTGGGGAGGATTTTTTCGATGGAGCAGCCACACCAGAAGCGAAATTTGCGGGTTTCGAGGGTTTTGGTTTGTTCGTCATCGGTGATGGTAGCGATTTTTTCTGAGGTGAGAGATTCGAGCCATTCGCGGTCGAAGTCTGGTTGGGCAGCAACGAGAGCGTATTTGTCGTCGGTAAGCCGGAAGGCGCGGCCGGGTCGTTGTTCGGATTGGTCGTAAAAGTGTTCGATCCACTGGAGGGGGTCTTCGGTGTCTGCTTCAATGGTTGAGAGGCGAGGTTCTTTTCCTAGGACGGTGGTTTGAGAATAGAGAAAGTTGCGGTCGGGCTCTCGGACGTCTTCGGTGAAGAGGCGGCCGGTGATATACTCGTGTGTGGAAGATCCGGTGGCGAAGTAATTGACTCGGGGTGCGCGGAGGTTGGCGGTCCAGGCGATGGTTTCGGCCCAGGGTCGGGCGGTGAGGTGCAGGGTGAGGATGGCTAGGAGATCTTTAAGGGTCGTGTCGAGGTTTTCGGGATGTCTTTCGCCGATATCCATGAGGTGGAGATAGTAATCGGTGAAGATTGGGGTGAAATCGGCTTTGAGGAGCAGGCAGTTTCGTTCGCGGACGAAGATTGATTCAACTTTGGTGAATTCTGGGACGGGTTGGGTCATTGGTTAATTGAGTTTGTCAGTTTGAGGGTTGGTGGTTGTATGGGATTGATTTTGTGATCAGAGGAGTTGTTGGGAAGTTTCGTTTTGGTCTTGTTGGAGTCTTTCTCGGGCGGTTTGGAGGTATTGTTCGTCGATGTCAAACCCAGTGAACAATGGGATGTTCATTCGTTGGGCTGCGACGGCGGAGGATCCAATGCCAAGGAATGGGTCGAGGAGGTGGTTGGTTTGTTCTTGGCCGTGGAGGCGGATGCATTGTTGAACGAGTTCGATGGGGAAGGTGGCGGGGTGTGGGCGTTGTCCGGCGCGGGATTTGATCGTTTGGTAGGGAATAAACCAGTTGTTGCCCCGGCATCGTTTGTCGTTGCCTCCGGTGTGGCTCCAACGGGCGATATTTGATTTGTCGGCATATTCAACCCCGGCAGCGCGTCGTTGGAGTGGAGTTTGGCCAGATTTTGTGAGGTGGAAGAGGTATTCGTGGCAGTCGTTGAGGTATCTTTTGGAGTTGATGGGTTTGAAGTGTCCGGCGGAGATTGTTTGGTTGTCTCGGGTTTCGACGGTGATGGATTTGATCCAGTGAATGGTGTTTTGGAGGGTGAAGTTTGGAGATTGGGAGGTAAGAGCGAGGATGAGTTGGTGAGGAAGAAGGGGGTTTTTGGGTGAGGCTCCAAGGTTGAGGAAAAAGGATGATTGGTCGTGCATGAGGCGATGGACTTCGGAGGCCCAGTCAAGGCACCATTGGATGAAGGCAGGTCGGTCCTTGGTGTCTTGGTAGGTATTGTAGTCGATGCCGATGTTGTAGGGGGGGGAGGTGACGACGAGATCAATGGATTGGTCGGGCATTTGACGCATTCCTTCGAGGCAGTCTTGGTGGTTAAGGTTGATCACGGCGGGATCTTGGCCAGAAATTTGGGGGAAGGGAAGGCCGAGCCTGGGTGGTCGGATATTTGTGACGGAGTTGTCACGGATTTTGCTCTTGGCGGGGAGCGGTGGATATTTTACCGACCTCCATGTGGCAAATTAAATTAGGTGGTATTGTTGTGGGGGTGTTTCTCGCGATTTGGGGATTTAAAGAGAAGAAGCTGAACGAGAATATGACCAAAGCTCCTCGAGCGATCGAGATGGCAGAACTTGAGAAGGGTGGATACTCAGGGAGTAATCATGTTGCGATTAGGGATTTTCTCTATTTGTATGATGCTTTGATTTATGAGGCACAGGTCGAGAGTGCTAACGACGAGGTTTCGAGAGATACTATGGTGACTGAGGCTTATATTCCGATTGTTTCTAGTGAGAGTAAGTTCGTAGTTGATGTGGAAAAATATTTTGCGGCAGCGGAGAAGGACCCTGACAATATAGAGAATTTGCCGTTGCCGAAGTTGGAAAACTATACGGTTGTGGTTAAAACGAAGCGCTTTGAGAGGTTTGGGGATTTGCCTCAGGGGCTCCAAGCAGCAGAGAGTCCGGTGAAGGGGATTTTTATCAACAAGATATCGTCTTTGAATCCCGAGGAGAAAAAGTTGTTGGCCGAGGGGTGTCCGGGAATTGATTTAGATTCGGTTTTGATTCTTGAGGAGGGAAGGTCGCCTTCTTCTTCGGGGGCTGCCTGGGCTGCGCTTGTTGGAGGCGTTGTGATCGCTTTGCTCTCGTTATGGTGGTTATTTAAGAGGCCGTCTCAGCCTGCTAGTTCCATTTCCTAATTCAGCATAGCTGAATCAATTTATTTTTGGTTTTGTAGGAGGTGCTTCTGGGAGATTGGTGGTGGGTGCTATTCTGAATGTGGAGAGCTTATGAGCAGTCGAAGTTTCCAAATCACACCCTTCTTCTGGCTTGCTTCTTCTGAAATGGGAAATGGTGTGAGGTTCATTGGTTCTGGGTTTTTGTTTGATTGGGTGGGGCGGAAAAATTAGATCAAAACGATGAGGATTTTTTTTGGAATACTGACATTGCTACTTGTGGGGCGTGGTTTTGGTTGTTGTACCGCTTGGAGGAGTGATGGGGAGCTGGTGCAAATTGCGGATCAAGAAGTTCTTATTGTTTGGGATGCGGAGAAGAAGGTGCAGCATTTCGTTCGGCGGGCGAACTTCGAATCTGTTGAAGAGCCGGAAGATTTTGGTTTCTTGGTTCCGACCCCGACGCGGCCTCAGCTGGGTGAAGTATCAGAAAAGGTATTTTGGGATCTGGGGGAGCTAATCAAGCCGGAGGTGAAGACGAAAGAGGAGACGGAGGTGAGTTTTGCTCCGTTCATTGCCAATTTGTTCAAAGGGGTTAGCGAGGAGTCTCTCAAAGGTCTTATTAGTTCGAGGGCAGAAGGCGTTCAGCTTTTGGATCGGGCTTTGATCGGGGAGTTTGAGGTTTCGGTGATTCAGGCTTCAGATCCTGATGCGTTGGTGGACTGGCTGGAGAAAAATGACTATGGGGTTCGACCTCAAATCAAGGAGTGGGTGAAACCTTATCTGGAAAAGGCGTGGATTTTGACTGTGTTTAAGTATCGGGCTGATCGTGAGAACGTTGCGGATTCGTTGATGCCTGCTTCGGTCTGTTTGTCTTTCTCGACGGAGCAGCCTTTTTTTCCTTATCGAGTATCATCTGATGTGCTGGTTGAGCCGGAGGAGGGTTCTCTTTTGAGGGTTTACTTTGTTGGTTCCGAGAGGGTTTCGGGGATGTTTGAAGGTGGGGGTGAGAAGAAATGGGAAGCTCCGGTCAAGTATTCGAATGAGAATGAAAAAGTGGGGGCGATTCTAAAGGGGCAGATCAAAGGTGGTGTTGCTGGGGTGGGGCAGTGGTTGACCGTTTTCGAAGATGGGACATGGCCCGGAGGGTCTGAGGATCTTTACTTTGAGAGCTTACCGGAGGCCGAGGTTGTGATCCCGCCACCGACCATCCGGACGCAGGCGAGGATTCTTTGGTTTCCGCTTGATTTAATTTTGGTGTCTTTGGGGTTGGTCTGGATCGTCGTTCGGAAGTTTTCCCGAAAGGAAAAAGAGGCTGTGAGTTAGTCGTGGGATGCTGGATTAGTCTTTGCGCGTCGTTGGGCGCTTTTGGCGATGTTGCTATTGGGGTGCGATTAGGTGAGGGAATTTTTTTCAAACAATCGTTTGAAGAATTTGATTTTGGACTTAAACGGTTGTTTGAAACAAATGATTGATTCTGGTCAGGGTGATGGAGGGACAAAGGAGGCTCTGTTGAGTGCGGCGACAGAGGTTTTTGCGGAAAAGGGTTTTGAAGTGGGGTCGGTGAGGGAGATTACGGGGATGGCGGGGGTGAATGTGGCGTCGGTGAATTACCATTTTGGGAGTCGGGAGGGGTTGGTGGATGCGGTGGTCGAGCGCATGGTTTGTCCGGTGAATGATGAGCGGTTGAGGAGGTTGAATGAATTGGAGGGGGCTGGTGAGGTTTCGCTTCGGGGGTTGTTGTCTGCCTTTATGGAGCCCTTGGTGACGGAGGTTCGGGGGAGTCGGATGTGTGAGGATTTGTTTTGTCGTTTGATGGGGCGTTTGATGGGAGATCAACCTTATGAGTTTCCGGGTGAAGTGATGGGGCAGTTTCAAGAGGTGGCAGGGCGTTTTGTGAGGGCGGTGATGGAGGTTTGTCCGTGGCTCTCGCGGGAGGAGGTGTTTTGGCGAATTCATTTTTCCTTTGGAGTATTGTCGGTGACGTTGATGCACGGTGGGGTTTTGAAGAAAATTTCGAATGGGGTGGTGGGAGACGAGGATTTGAAGGTGGTGATGGGGCGGGTGATTGATTTTTGTGAAGCTGGGTTTGAGAAGGGAAAAGTCGAGAAATGATGAAGTTGTTGAGTTTATTTGGATTTGTTTTTTTGGTGGGATGTGCTGGCTATGAACCTGGTTCTCGGATGGGTTTGGTAGATCATGAGGCTCCGGGGAGATGGTCGGCGACTAAGGAGGGAAAGGCTGGGATCGATGTCAATTGGGTGAGCCGGATTGGGGGGGCTCGGGCGCGAGCTATGGTCGATGAGGCATTGCGGATAAATCCGGATATGAAGGCAGCGGCTGAGCGGGTCAATCGGGCGGTGGCTTCAGCGAAGACGGCAGGGGCAACAAGGAATCCTCAGGTTTCAGCGGGGTTGGATGGAAGTCGTTCGGAGCAAAAGTTTGTA
>JAHDGN010000266.1 GCA_020627645.1 Akkermansiaceae bacterium | reverse complement strand
GCTCCATGAGCCATCCACTGAATCCCAACCTTCGATCTATTCCACATTCACCAGTTACAAATTCCCCCCTTGTCACATCTACCATCGCCTCTAACCTCCTAACCAAGAACATGGATACCGAAAACCCATACGCCGCTCCAACCTCAACACCACCAGCGGTCGACAACATTGCCAAACAAATGGCGGGGCTCCAATGGCCGCTCAACTTTTCATTCAAAATCCTCTCCCTCACCAACCAAGTCAACGTCACCGACACCACTGGACGAACCGTCTGCTACACCAAACAAAAACTCTTCAAATTCCGCGAACACGTCGAAATCTTTACCGACAAATCTCGCAGCACCCTGCTCGCCGACATCAAAACTCGCAAAGTCATCGACTGGTCAGCCCGCTATTTTTTCACCGATGGAGAAGGTCGCGAAATCGGTTCGGTTGGCCGGAAAGGATGGCGAAGCCTCTTCCGTGCTCACTACGACTCATTCAAACCTGGAGACGACACCCCAGACCACGCCATCCGCGAAGAAAATGCTATGGCCAAATTTTTCGACTCCGCTGTCGGGGAAATTCCTTTCGTCGGCCTCCTGACCGGCCTCATCTTCAATCCTCGTTACCTCGCCACCTCTGCCAACGGACAACCCGTCATGCGCCTCATCAAAAAACCCGCCCTGCTTGAGTCCAAATTCGTGATCGAAAAACTAGATGACAACCTTTCTCCCAGAGACGAACTCAGCCTCATCCTCTCCTTCATCATGATGCTCATGCTCGAAAGAAAACGCGGCTAACCAATAGCCTCCTCCCCTCAACCAAAACCTCTGCGTTACTCTGCGGTCTCTGCGTCTCTGCGGTAAACCGCCCCAACCAAGCGCCCCTTTCCCCATTTTTCCGCGTCTTCCGCGGTTCCAATCCCCCCAACCATCCCCCATCCACTTTGCGTCTTAGCGTCTTAGCGGTAAAAAATCCACAACCCTAGCCCCTCAACCGAGCTCAATCATTCATTCTGCAATCATTCATTCGTCCATCCACCCAAAAACCTTCCCTTTCCCACAAAAATCCCCTACCTCCAACAACTTGCCTTGCTCGGCAACCAAGACTATCATTCAGATCACAAATCCATGTCCGTCGAACTCACCCGCAACTTCTCCATCATCGCCCACATCGATCATGGTAAAACCACCCTGTCTGATCGCCTCCTCGAACACACCCAAACCATCTCCCAACGCGAAGCCCAAGCCCAACTCCTCGACGCCATGGACCTCGAGCGAGAAAAAGGCATCACCATCAAATCCCACCCCGTCACCATGTTCTATAAAGCCAAAGACGGGCAAACCTACAAACTTAACCTCCTCGACACCCCCGGACACGTCGACTTCTCCTACGAGGTCTCCCGCTCCCTCGCCGCCTGCGAAGGCGCCATCCTCATCATCGACGCCGCCCAAGGCGTCGAGGCCCAAACCATGGCCAACGTCAACCTCGCCCTCGACCAAGACCTCACCATCGTCCCCGTCCTCAACAAAATCGACCTCCCCGCTGCCGACGTCGACAAATGTCGCCAACAACTCGAAGACATCCTCGCCATCCCCGGCGAACATGGCATCCCTGCCTCCGCCAAAATGGGCATCGGCATCGAAGACATCCTCGAATCCATCGTCCAACTCGTCCCACCTCCCCCCACCAACGAAGACAATCTCCTCCGCGCCTCCGTCTTCGACTCCCTATACGACGCCTACCGCGGCGTCATCTCATACGTCCGCATCATGTCCGGAACCGTCAAAAAAGGTGACAAAATCAAACTCTTTCACACCCCCAACAACTACGAAATCAAAGAAGTCGGACACTTTACCCCCAAAATGACCAAAACCGACACCCTCCAAACCGGAGACGTCGGATACGTCATCGCCAACATGAAGTCCTCCGCCGAAGTCAAAATCGGCGACACCATCACCCACAAAGACAAACCCTGCCAAGAACCCCTCCCCGGATTCAAAGAAATCCGTCCCATGGTCTTCTCCGGCATCTACCCAGTCGAAACCTCCGACTACGAAGCCCTCAAAACCGCCGTCGGCAAACTCCAAATCAACGACGCCGCCTTCACCTTCCAACCCGACCCCTCCCCCGCTCTCGGCTTCGGATTGCGCTCGGACTTCTCCACATGGAAATCATCCAAGAACGACTCCGCCGCGAGTTCGACATGGACGTCATCTCCACCTACCCCTCCGTCATCTACGAAGTCACCAAAACCGACGGCGAAGAACTCATCATCGACAACCCCTCTTACCTACCAGACGCCCAAGAAATCGAAGAAATTCGCGAACCCATGGTCCGCATCTTCGTCATGGTCCCAGGCGACTACATCGGCGACGTCATGCAACTCATTGCCGAAAAACGAGGCGAACTCGAAAACACCGAAACCATCGACACCATGCGTGTCATGCTCACCGCCACCGTCCCCCTCGCCGACATCCTCGTCGACTTCAACGACCGCCTCAAATCCATGACCCGTGGCTACGGATCCATGGACTACGAACACGCCGGCTACCGCGCCGCCAAAATGGTCAAAATGGACATGCTCATCGCCGGCGAACCCGTCGAAGCCTTCTCCACCATCGTCCACCGAGACAAAGCCCAAGGACGCGGACGCGAACTCGCCGCCAAACTCAAAGAAGTCATCCCCCAACAAATGTTCGTTGTCGCCATCCAAGCCGCCATCGGTGGCAACATCATCGCCCGCGAATCAATCTCCGCCATGCGCAAAAACGTCACCGCCAAATGCTACGGCGGCGACATCTCCCGAAAGCGCAAACTCCTCGAAAAACAGAAAAAGGGGAAAGCCAAAATGAAAGCCTTCGGCAAAGTCAACATCCCCCAAGAAGCCTTCATCAAGGTTCTTAAATCAGGAGATTAAAGAAGCCCCACATCAGCTCTCACCAAAAATCACTCCCCTCGGAGCGGCAGCTCCACTAAAAGCGAAGAGCTAAACACAAAAAGTCAGCCTCTAAACCTCTGCGAATCAGGGGCTTACCCTTCCCAACTTGCCCTTCATCTAAAAAAATGTCACATGGCTTCAAATGAAGTCACTTCTCCACCTCTTCCTCCTCCCCCTTCTCGCATCCTCCTCCGTCGTCGCCCAAAAACCAAAAACCAAAGTCTTCATCCTCGCAGGTCAATCAAACATGGAAGGCCAAGGCGTCGTCCATTTCGACCACCCAAAGTCATATAACAGCGGCAAAGGGAACCTCGTCTGGTCACTTGAGAATTCCAAAAGTGCCCCCCTCATGAAACACCTCCGCGACAAAAACGGCAAATGGGTCCAGCGCAACGACGTCACCATTTCCTTCCAAGCAGGGGACCCCTTCAACCCCAAAGGCAAAAAATTTCCAGTCCGCAAAGGCCCCCTCACCGTCGGATACACCGTCTATGGGAGCAACACCCATATCGGACCCGAACTCCAATTCGGCCATATCATCGGAGACCACTTTCAAGAACCTGTCCTTCTCATCAAAACCGCCTGGGGAGGCAAAAGCCTCTACAAAGATTTCCGCCCTCCCAGCTCCAAAGGCCAAACCGGCACCTACTACACTCGCATGATGCAAGAGATCACCACCGCCCTCAAAGAACTCAACCAACCCTTCGAAATCACCGCCTTCGTCTGGCAACAAGGCTGGAACGACATGGTCAGCGAATCCGCCCGCAAAGAATACGCCGATAACCTCGTCAACCTCGCCAAAGATGTCAGAGCACAACTGAATCAACCAAATCTACCATTCATCGTAGGCGAACTCGGAAACAGTGGAAAAATCGACAACCCAAACCGCTCAGAAGCCATCTTTCGAAAGACCCAAAAAGAAGGCACCCAAAAAATCCCCAATGCCATCTTTGTCGAAACCGCACACTTCTCCCGCCCCAAAAATCAATCCCCAAATCCAAGCCACGGCCACCACTGGTTCGGTAACGCCGAGAGCTATTTCCTCATCGGAGACGCCCTCGGAAAAGCCACTCTCAAGCTACTTCACTAAAAAGCCAGTACTTCTCGTTCGACCTCCTGAACGAATGAACTACTAGTCCCCTCCACTCTGCACCATCTCATCGATTTCCCGATCAGAACGTCCAAACATCGGGCACAAAAACACTCAACGAATGGTCACTATCGAAAGCACGATTAACTAAAAGACCCTGAACAAAAAAATACCCGAATCCCAAAAAAATATTTTTCTCCAGCCATCTCTACCCAACTAAAAATCAACGATCTCCCCCGCTCAGAAAGACACCTGCAATGCGTTTGATTGCAAATTTTCTTGAACCTGTCCCCTCTACGATCACCCAATCCGCCTGCATCCATCGCAACTTCCACCAAAAATCCATCAGCGTCCCTTTGGGATCTGATACCAATTTAGAAAGTCCCCATGTCTGTCAAAACAATCATCGAAGCCAAAGAAGCGCGAAACATCTTCTACATATTGGTCGGGTCCATCCTCATCTCCATTGGAGTGTCTCTATTCTTAGCGCCCAACCAGATCGCCACCGGAGGCACCATGGGTTTTGCCATCCTCCTCAATCACCTCTCACCTCTGAGCATTGGAGCCTTGATGCTCATTCTCAACATCCTAATCATCCCCTTCAGCATCAGGTTCATCAACCGCGCCTTCGCCCTCCGCACAAGCGCCACCATCATCCTCATTGCAATTTTTACCGATCTCATTCGATCCAACTTCAACCCCCTCAGTGACGACCTCCTCCTTGCCACCCTCTTTGGCGGCGTGGGGATTGGAATTGGCGTCGGCCTCGTCTTTCGAGGAGAAAGCTCCGCTGGCGGCACAACCATGATCGCTCGAATCCTCGCCATCAAATATCGGATTCAAGCTGGCAAAACACTAATGGTCGTTGATGCCATCATCGTGATTTCGGCCGGCCTAGTCTACAATGGAATCGAACCCTCACTCTGGGCCCTTGTGAGCATCTACGTATCTGCCCGCCTGGTTGACACAACGATCACCGGGCGTCCATCGGAAAAAGTGGTCTACCTTGTCACCCAGAAGGCTCAAGAAATCTCAGATGACATTGTCTCTGAAATCACCCCCTACGGCACCATCGTCGCTGGCAACGGAATCAACGAAGGCCGAGAAAAAACAATGATCTTCGTCACCATC
>JAHDGN010000265.1 GCA_020627645.1 Akkermansiaceae bacterium | reverse complement strand
AATTTGTTCTGGGTAGGGGGTGGCTTTGTTATGTTGGGAACCTTGAGGGGGGATGGTCTACTTTTTGGTCAGTCGCGAACGAGAATGGTAAAACCAAGATGTGGGACGCGAGGTGGGGAATTGGGGCGGAGTTAAATTTCACCTTCTGGGTCGCGATTTTTGCGGTGCCTTTTCAGAACTTGACGGCTTTCGGGGTTGATCAGCTTAATGCTCAACGAATGTTTTGTTGTCGGAATGCTGGTGATGCAAAAAAGGCGATCATTGCGAGTTCAGTTGGACAGGTTCTGACTTATTTGATGCTTTTGGTCGGGGCGGCCTTATTTGTCTTTTATTATGTGAATCCTCCGGAAGCTGGGTCTGCGATTGCGAATGCACTGGGTTTTCAGAAGGAGGTTGGAGGTGAAAAAGTTGCGGGGACATTGGTGGATGGTGCCGTCCCTAAGAATGGGGATATGGTTTTTCCGGTTTGGATCGTGACTCAGTTGCCTCCTGGTGTTGCTGGGTTGATTTTGGCGGGTTTGTTTGCGGCGGCTATTTCGAGTCTGGATTCGATATTGGCTGCTTTGAGCCAGACGACGATCTCGTTAATATACAACCCGGAGAAGAATCAGAATTTGGATCAAGAGAGATTGGTTCAACAGTCGAGGATGTGGGTGGTGATATGGGGAGTGGGGCTTACTTTGTTTACCTTATTGATGAGGGTTGTTCAGGAGAAGAGTGGTGTGAATATTTTACCTCTGGCTTTCGGAATGACAAGTTACACAATGGGGCCTTTGCTTGGGATGTTTTTGTGTGCCTTGTTGGGGATTGGTAGTCTTCGTGGAATTGTGATTGGAGCGGTTATTTCGTTTTTGATGACGATGTTTTTGAGGGCCGACCTATGGATTCTATTGAAGGGAGCTGGAATTTCTTTTGATTGGTTGGGTCATTTGCCAATGTATGAGGTTGATGAGGGAAAGCTTAAAGGTTTGGTGAATGCGAATTGGATGTGGCCGGTTGGAACAATTGTGACGTTCTTAGGAGGTGTGATTGGAGCGAAAATGAAGAGGTGATTAAGGGTGCTTAAGGATGCGAGCGTTTTGATTTTTTTTGAAAAAGTCGTGGATCATTTGTGGAACAAAGAGGTGATTTTTTTCAAAAATTTTAAGAACGATTTTGTTTTTTTTAAGAAGTGATTTGGGAGACAACATCCCGAGCCGCGAGGGGGTAACGTCTCGCCGCTCTTAAGCCCATAATTTATTAATCCATAGTCTTTTAGAAACGCTAGATGAACCCGCGCACTGTTCGAGCTGAATTTAATGAAAGTAACGAGAATGACACAAAAAATGGTTGGACTTCGATTTGTGAGAAGTTGAGTGGATATATCAGCGAAGATGCCTTTGAGAGGTGGTTTCGCTCGGCAGAGTTGGTGGACGAGAGTGAGGGAGTGTTGATGGTTCAGTCTGACATGCAACAGATTTGGATTGAGACCAATTACATGGATGAATTGAGGGCGGCTTTTGCGGAGGGAGCTGGAATTCATTGTTCGCCAAAGGTTGTGGTGAAGGGGGAGGATTTTGAGGTGAAGGAGGAGTCAAAACAGGCAGCGCGACAGCAGAAGGGGCCTGGGAATGGCATGATTAAGGTTGTGCCTGAGGGGGAATCGATGGGGCAAAGGTCTGCGTCTATTGAGCGTCGGCTCAAACGTTTGGGGATTAATCCGGAGTTGGATTTCGAGAGTTTTGTGGTGGGGGACAATAGCCAGTTTGCACATGCCGCTTGTTCGGCGGTGGCTTTTCAAGATGGGCGAACATTTAATCCGTTGTTTATTCATGGGAGAGCGGGGTTGGGGAAGACGCATTTGATGTCGGCGGTAGCCCAGCAGTTATTGCGAGATAACCCGAAGGCGAAGGTGGTTTTTTTGACGGCTGAGCATTTTACGAACGAGTATATCGAGGCGATGCGTAAGGGGAATTTGGATGAGTTTCGGAAATCTTATCGTTCGGCGGATGCGATGCTGATTGATGATGTGCAGTTTCTTGCGGGTAAGGAGCGAACGCAGGAGGAGTTTTTCCATACTTTCAATTCGTTGTTGAGTTCTCAGACGCAGTTGATTTTGACCTGTGATTGTCCGGCGCAGGAGATTCAGACTTTGGAGCCTCGATTGGTTAGCCGCTTTGAGAGTGGGTTGACCGTTGAGTTACAGCCGCCGGGATTTGAGACGCGAGTGGCAATTCTGCGGCGTAAGATGGAGCAGTGGAACGTGGACTTGGAGAATCACATCGTTGTTCATATTGCCAATCAGATTAAGAGCAATGTGCGAAGGTTGGAGGGGGCGTTGACGAGGGTAGCGAGTTACAGTTACTTGTCTTCGGAAAAGATGACGGTTGAGCAGGTTGACCGTTTGTTGGGTGATTTGGTCCGAGATGAGGCATCGAGTGCGATTACCTTGGAGCAGATTCAGCAGGTTGTGGCTGATCAATACGGGATTCCGGTTGTGGAGATGAAGAGTCGCAAGAGGCCGGCACGGATCGCCTTTCCTCGGCAGGTGGCGATGTGTTTGGCTAGGGAGTTAACGAGTCTCTCTTTGGTGGAGATTGGAGCTGGCTTTGGGAAGCGCGACCATGGAACGGTGATTCACGCTTGTAAGAAGGTACAGGAAAAAATGGAAACGAGTGTGGAGGTCAAGGCAACGGTCGAGCGACTTACGAATATGTTGCAGAGGTAATCAAACATGTGCTTGTCCTGAAATTTGGCTTGTGGGTGGTTTTTGACGTTGTAAGGGAGTCAACGTCGATCTTTGGGGAGGGAGCTTTTGGATCAACTGGAGTGGAGATTTTTGCTGGGTTTGATGAAGAAATAGATTCACCAAACTTAAGGAAATGCTTGCCAAGGTAGGCGGGTGTCGGCAGTTTCTTAGACAGTTCACGTGGACGTATTTTCATGAAGTTCAAAATCGCAAAGGAGGAATTTTTGGAGGGTTTGCAGCAGGTGCAGCATGTGGTGAGTAACCGGACAACGCTCCCGATTTTGTCCAATGTCCTGATTGAGGCTGATGGTGATGGTTTGCGTTTGACGACGACGGATTTGGATGTGGGGGTGAGTGGAGTTGTCCAGGCTGAGGTTTCTAAGCCCGGATCGACGACTCTGCCGGTGAAGAGGTTGGTTAATATTATTCGTGAGTTACCTTCGGCTGAGATTGAGGTTTCGGTGGATGCGAAAAACGTCGCTTCGATTAAAAGTGGGCCAAGTTTTTTCAAGATCATTGGTTTGCCTGATGGGGAGTTTCCTCCCTTGGCGGATTTTGCTGAAGCCAAAGAATATCAAATCCCTCAGGGGAAGTTGTTGAGTGGATTGAAGAAGACATCGTTTGCGATTTCGACTGATGAGACGAGGTATGTGTTAAATGGTATCTTTGCGTCATTTAAGGAGGGTAAGTTGACGTTGGTTGCGACTGATGGTCGGCGTCTTGCGATGGTTGATCATGAGTTGGAGTTCCCTTCGAGTCATGAGAAGGATTTTATTGTTCCCACCAAGGCGGTTCAGGAGTTGCAGCGTCTCCTTGGGTCTGAGGGGGAGATGGTTTTGCGGTTAACTGACAATCAGGTGTGTTTTCAGGTCGGGGATAGTGTGATCGTGAGTAAGTTGATCGAGGGGAATTACCCTAACTACCGGCAGGTGATTCCTGGGGAATCGAAAGAGAGGTTAACTTTGGGACGGGAGCAGTTGTTGGAGACGACTCGAAGGGTATCGTTGTTGTCTTCGGAGAAGTCTAATTCGGTGAAGTTGTCTTTCATGGCGAACCAGGTTGAGGTGGCTGCGAATAGTCCCGACATTGGTGAGGCGAAAGAGACACTCGATGTGGGATACAGCGGAGCAGAGTTTGCGATTGCTTTTAATCCGGAGTTTTTGATGGCTCCCCTCAAAAGTTTGGAGGAAGAAGAGATTCATTTGGACTTAATTGATGAAATGAGCCCGGGGGTGATTCGGACGGGGGATTCTTTCCTCTATGTGTTGATGCCGATGAGGGTGACGGGTTGAGGTTGTTTGTAGGCGCCCAAAGAAGAAATCACCTGGTTGAGGTGTGAGAATTTGTCGCGAAAAAACACCGTAAACTTTGAAGCTTGCGGTGTTTTTTTGTTGGTGAAAGTTGATGTTCGGGTGTTTTAAGGTGCCGGGGGTGCGTTCTTTTCGAGGATGACAAAAAAGCGTTTTGGATCGCCATTGGATGGGACTCCAGTGAGAGAGTTTGCGGAGATGTTGCTATTGTTTTCCCATACAGGCCAGGTGGCTGGATCGGTATCCAGGGTGGTGCTACTGACTAAGTCGTAGACTTTTCCGGTGGTGCTTTCCCATGAAAAATCAAAGGAGTCATTGCTCCCTGACGTTGGTGAAATTGCAAGTTGAAGTGGTGTCGGGGTTGAAGGGGCTCCTGATACTTCACCATCAAGAATGCAGCCCATATAGCGGCAGCGGTTTAATGCGGGACTGTCATAATTGTAAGTGAGGGTGGTATACAGAAGGTCACTATTGGTGAATTGAAATTCGGAAGACCAAAGCCTGTTGTTGTTGCCGTGGCCTGAAATGGTTGTGGTTACGTTTAAGTCCGGTTGACCAGGTCCTGACATTGTGACGTTGATTGTCACGGTGTTGGAGTAGGAGCCAGCTATGACGTAGAGGGACCCTGAAGTCATGTTGGTGATGTCGGTTATGGCAGTGACGTTCTTGGCCATGACGTCTGTGCTTGGTCCAAAAGTGGGATCTCCGACTGGGTCGAAATCGGGTGAATCGGTGTCCGGATCGCTAATGGTCCAAACAATCGGGTATTTGTTGGGTGAATAGACGATTTCGGTCGAAGTTTGAACTTGGCATCGAGCAGCATCTCCATTGGCATATCCGATGCCGTCAAAAGCTTGGGTATTGACTCCTGTGATGAAGCGGTAGTCGACGATGGTTCCGTCACCAAATGCTCCGATTGTGTTTCCTAGAGCGTCGCTTGTTTCGTAGCGTGCTTTACCGGGAAAAACTGAGATTTTGAAACGATCACCATTGTTGTTGAGCTGAACAGGGGTGATGTTTGTCAGGGTGGCGGCAGCAGATAGGATGGTTGCTGCGAGTAATGACAGGGCTAACTCACTTTAGATTGTGGTGGGGAAAAATAGACCACAACATCTTGT
>JAHDGN010000264.1 GCA_020627645.1 Akkermansiaceae bacterium | reverse complement strand
AAGAAGGCAGTGAAGAAAACAGCGGCTCAAAAGGTGGCTGGTGAGGAAAAAGCGGCGCCTAAGAAGGCGGCTCCGGCGAAGAAAGCTGTTGCGAAGTCGACTGCTGAGGAGGAAGCGGTGGAGGAGGTTCCCATCGTGGTCAAGCGCCGGTATGTGAAGCCTGACAAGGTTGCGAAGCTTTCGGCTTTTGAGAAAAAGCAGCAGCAGCGCTTGTTGGATTTGAGAGATCAGATCACGGATTCGATGTATGGCATTCAGAATGATACGATCAAGCAGGGGGCGGATGGGAGTGATACAAGTGGTTCGGGGATGCATCAAGGTGATGCGGGGTCGGATGCTTACGATCGTGACTTTGCTTTGAATATGTTGGCGAAGGAGTCGAATGCGTTGGGGGAAATTGAAGAGGCTTTGCAGCGCTTGGAGCTGGGGACCTACGGGGTGTGTGAGGAGTCGGGAGATAAGATTCCGCAGCCTCGTTTAGAGGCGATGCCGTTTGCTCGTCTGACGGTTGAGCGTCAGGCGGCTCGGGAGAAGGAGGCTTCATTGGTTGATTTGTCGAATCGCGAGTTCGGTTTCAACTAGAGGAGAGAGGGGGAATTGGCGATGATTGATCGAATTGTAGTGCACCCTGGAGGGGCGCATAAGGATGATTTCTTGGCCTGTGCCTTGTTGGTGGCTGAGTATGGGGTGTCGATACTTAGGCGGGAACCGACTGAGGACGATTTGGGTGACCCTAGGGTGGCCGTTGTGGATGTTGGGTTGGAGTGGGATGAGGGGAAAATGAATTTCGATCATCATCAATTTCCTCGTGATGCTGAGCCGATGTGTGCTTTGAGTTTAGTTCTCAAGCATTTGGGGATCTACGATGAGGCGTTGAAGTTTTGCGATTGGTTGGAGGTGGCTGAGTGGATGGATACTCGTGGTCCCGTTGATACGGCGGCGTGGTTGGGGGTGGATCGTGAGGCGATGGGGAAGTTGAACTCTCCGATCGACATTACCTTGTTGCGACGGTTTGCGGCCCGGGTAGAGCATGTTCAGGGGGAGCCATTGTATGAGGTGATGAAGATGATTGGTGAGGATCTGTTGGGGTATGTTCGAGGGATGAAAGATCGGTTGGAGTATTTATCGGGAGTGGTTCAGTTTTGGGAAATGGAGGGAGGGAAGAAAGCGCTATTCTTACCGAGGACTGAGACGTTACCGGATGAGCCGTCGATGGGTTTGGGGCGATATGTGGAAGAGGTGGGGTTAGAGGAGGAAGTGGTTGCGATGGTGTATCCCGATCGTCGAGGAGTGGGTTATGGGATGTCTCGGTTCAATGATGATAAGCGGATGGAATACACGAGGGTTGAGGGTGAGGAGGACGTGCATTTTGCTCATAAGAAGGGTTTTGTGGCAAAAACGTCGGCGGTGGGAGAGGTTCGTTTGCGCGAGCTTATAGAAATGGCGTGGCAGGGGTAAGGGATGAGGGTTGGTTTTATCTTGTGAAGGAGAGGGTTGTGAAGTTTCTGGGGTTAGGTTTCTTTTTTCTGTTTATTCTCGGGTGTCGGGAATCTGGGGAAGGGGAAATAAACAAGGAGGTGAAGGAGGTGGAGCGGGAATGGGTTCTTCCTCGCTATGAAGATTGGGAGGAATTGGGCTTTGGGGGAGAGGGTGCTGCGGCTTGGACTGGCGGGGTTTTGAGGATGGATGTGGGTGTGGAGTTGACTGGGGGGAAATTTGTAGGAGTGGTTCCGGAAGTTCCTTATGAGTTGGAGTTGGAGGCGAGAAAAGTTTCGGGGGAGGATTTCTTCTGTGGGTTAACCTTTCCGGTGAGGTCTCGGGATGAGTGTGTGACCTTGATTGTTGGGGGGTGGGGTGGTGGGACGGTTGGAATTTCGTCGATTGGTGGTCGGGACGCCTCGCAGAACGAGACCACGAGTTATCGAGATTTTGAAAAGGGAACGTGGTATCGGGTGCGGGTTGTTGTGGAGAAGGAGCGTTTGAGGTCTTTTTTGGGTGATGAAAAAGTGGTGGATGTTGATTTGAGGGGGAAGGTTTTGAGCTTGCGGGAGGGGTCGATTGAGCTTTGTGCTCCGTTGGGCGTGGCGGCGTGGCAGACGGGAGCGGAGGTGAGAAAGATGCGATGGAGGTCTTTGGTCGATTAATTCTTGTGTTTTCGGCTTTGAGCCGTTATTGACCGTCCCAACAACTTCTGACGGCAGTTTGGAGTGGGTTTTTCAACCCGCTCTTTTTTGTCGGAGGGCATCACGAGATTGATATGACGACGGACATTGTTGCGCTTATTGAGTTTTACGAAAAGGAGAAAGCGATCGACCGCCAGCGGGTGGTGGAGGCGTTGGAGTATGCTTTTTGTTCGGCTTATCGGAAGATGGTTCCGGGAGCAGAGTCGATTGAAACTTTGAGTGCGGTGATCAACGAGAAGAAGGGGGATACGAGGATTTTGGCAAGTTTGGAAGTGGTGGCGGATGATGACTATGTTGATAAGTTCAATGAGGTGCCGTTAAAACTCGCTTCTCAGAAGGAGCCAGGTGCGGTGATTGGAGATAAGATTGATTTTGATGTCACTCCTAAGAATTTCGGGCGGATCGCGGTTCAGACGGCGAAGCAGACGATGATGCAGAGGTTGCGTCAGGCGGAGAAGGAGAAGATCTATGACGAGTTTAAGGATCGGGCGGGAGATATTGTGAGCGGTTCGGTGCGTCGTTTTGAGAAGAGCGATGTGATGGTTGATTTGGGTAAGTTTGAGGCAAGGATGCCGTCGCGTGAGCGAGTCAATACGGAGGAGTATAACGTGGGGGATCGGATTCGTTGCTATGTGGTTTCGGTGGATAACGAGGGCCGTGGACCGGAAATTATTTTGTCGAGGAGTCATCCAAACTTTGTGAGGCGTTTGTTCGAGTCTGAGGTGGCTGAAATCTCTGATCGGACGGTTGAATTGCGTTCGGTGGCTCGTGAAGCGGGGTATCGTACGAAGGTTGCGGTCTTTACGCATGACGAGAAGGTGGATCCGGTGGGGGCTTGTGTTGGATTGCGGGGTGCTCGGGTTAAGAATATTGTTCGTGAATTGAATAATGAGCGGGTGGATATTATCCGATGGAATGATGATGTGCGGGAGTTTGTGACGGAAGCTTTGAAGCCGGCTCAGATTCGTAGTATTGAGTTGGATCAGGAGAAGAAGGTGGTGAATGTGACGGTGGATGAGGAGGATTTGTCGAAGGCGATTGGCCGTCGTGGTCAGAATGCTCGATTGACTTCTAAATTGACTGGTTGGGACGTTCAGGTTCGTAAGGATGAGAGTCAGCATGAGAAATTTGAGGCTCGAGTTGGGGATGCGGCTTCGCATTTGGCTGAGGATTTGGGGATTGATTCGGAGTTGGCTGACAAGTTGTTCCGTGCTGGAGGGGTGACGGTGGATATGGTGACTCAGATGCCTGCGGAGTATATTGCGGGAGCTTTGGAAATCGAGGTGGCTGAGGCTGAGGCTATTTTGGCGAAGGCTACTGGTGGGGGTGGTTCAAAGGTCGCGGAAGCTCAGGTCGATGAGCCTGTGGCGGAGGCTGACGACGAGGTAGGGGGAGAGGAAAAGGTTGAGGAAGAAGCTGTGGCAGCTGAGGAAAAGACCGAAGAGTAAGATTTCGAACGCAATCATTTATCCTGACTGAACTGAATTTGTATGGCTGATCAAGAAGACAAGAAAGACTCCAAGAAAGAGGAAGTTCTCGATCTGTTGAGCGAGAAGAAGAAGCCGTCTAGACGTGAGCGGCAGCGGTTGGAGGCGGCTAAGGTTCAGACAGTAGATGATCAGAAGAAGGCGGCTTTGGATCTGGGGATCGAGGATGACAAACCTAAGAAGAGCGCGGTTCGGAAGACCGAGCGTTCGGGTAAGGAGGTTTTGCCTAGCATCTCGAATCGTTTAGAGCAAAAGCAAGATCCTGAATTTTTCAAATCGGAACCAGAGAAGCCGGTTGAAGAGAAGGTGGAGGATCGTGGTTCTGAGGATTCGAAGGTCGAGGGGAATTTGATTAGCATTAAGCCGCCGATCATTGTGAGTGATTTGGCGGAGAAGATGGGAATGAAGCCATTTGAGATTATGGCTGACCTGATTAAGTTGGAGGTTTTTGTGGCGCCGACTCAGGCGATCGAGCCGGAGGTTGCGGAGAAGGTTTGTGAAGCTCACGGTTTTGTCTTTGAGCGTGAGAAGCGTGAAAAGGGTGGAGGGGTTCACAAGGAGGAAGAGGTGATTGTTGAGCCGGAGCCGGAACCGGAGCCGGAAGATCAGCTGATTCTTAGAGCGCCGATCATTACCTTTATGGGGCATGTTGACCACGGGAAGACATCGCTTTTGGATTACATTCGGAAGAGTCGGGTGGCTTCGGGCGAGGCTGGTGGGATTACGCAGCATGTGGGGGCTTATAGTGTGGCGGTGGGTGATAAGAGCGTGACGTTTTTGGATACGCCTGGTCACGCAATCTTTTCGAAGATGCGTTCTCGAGGTGCTGATGTGACGGATATTGTGGTGATCGTGGTGGCGGCGGATGATGGTATTATGCCTCAGACGAAGGAGGCGATTCAGCATGCGAAGTCGGCAGGGAAGACGATTATTGTGGCGATCAACAAGGTGGATTTGCCAGCGGCAGACCCGATGCGTGTGATGACGCAATTGATGGAGTATGAGTTGGTTCCGACGGATATGGGTGGTGAAACGGAGGTGGTGCAAGTTTCTGCAGAGACTGGTCAGGGGGTGGATGAGTTGTTGGAGTTGATGGCGTTGCAGGCTGAGGTGTTGGAGTTGAGAGCCAATCCGAAGGCGAACGTGCGGGCGTCGGTGATTGAGGCGAGCGTGAAGCCTGGTCGGGGAGCGACGGCAACGGTGATTGTGGAGAGTGGAACGTTGAAGAAGGGGCAGCCCTTTATTTGTGGTCCTTCGGCAGGGAAGGTTAAGACCTTGATTGATGATCATGGGGAGCAGGTGAAG
This sequence comes from Akkermansiaceae bacterium, assembly GCA_020627645.1. Classification (GTDB taxonomy): domain Bacteria; phylum Verrucomicrobiota; class Verrucomicrobiia; order Verrucomicrobiales; family Akkermansiaceae; genus SW10. The sequence goes on along the minus strand of JAHDGN010000264.1, from coordinate 202 downwards.
GAGGCTGGCCCGGCGATGCCGGTGGAAGTGTTGGGTTTTGCGGAGTTGCCTCATGTGGGTGATCATCTGGTGGGAATGGACTCGGAGCGGGCGGCGAAGAAGTTGTCTGATGAGCGGATGGAAGAGCAGCGGAAGGAGCGATTGGTCACTCCGAAGAAGAGTCGCTTGGAGGATATGTTGCAGACGGTTTCGGGGGGCGGGA
>JAHDGN010000263.1 GCA_020627645.1 Akkermansiaceae bacterium | reverse complement strand
CCGAGTCGTTGGATCCAATTCGAAACTAATCCGCTTTTCAGCGACCGCCGGATGATGAATTGCAACCGCCATCGTTGCATTCTCACCCTCACGATCCCATCCTGCAAAAAAAGGCTCAGTTTCTGGATCCACTGGATCGTCCAATTCTAGTAATGTAAAATCTGATTCCCCATTCCCCGCCCGAAAGATCGCACCCGAATTAAAAGAAAGGTTAGGGCCATCACCATCACCACCATTCTCAGAAGACCCAACTTCACGACAAACTGAATTCTCAAAATTCCAATAAACCACCATTGACGCCGCATTGCTCTCTCGCACCCCACAATGGTATGCTGTCAAAAAATAAGGAGTGGCATCATTATCCGTGTTGTTAATCAACGCACCAGAGCAAGTATCAGTCCCACCAAGCGTATAAGCTCCAACCGAACGAATCTGGTCACGATATTCCTCAATCAAGGGGCCAAAATTAGGATCATCCGCAACCGAACACACCACATCAATATTACAACTCCCCGAAGAAGAATTGTCTCCAAATTCCTTTGCCTTTTGAGACCTCTTCCAATCCCTAAATCCATGATTAACCTTGGTAAGACGCAAACCAAGTTGACTCTCCAGTCCTACTGGAATTTCAGCCTCTAAATAAGCCATTTCCGACTCCAGAACCGGCGTCCACAATTCTCCATGCTCCTCATTGTCAGAAGCTGTGAACACAAATTCAGTCCCAGCTCCATCCGAAACCCTCAACATCCCGCCGTTTGGCATTTTATATTCACCAAAACCAAAATTTAACGACCTTGCCCCCCGGCTCCCTATCTCCAATCTCCAAAAAGACTTCCCCCCTCTTCTCTCCCAAACTCCATGACTCGAAGGAGTCACATCAACCTCCCGAGCTCGCGCAAAAACGATTCTACTCCCCTTCTGAGGAGGCTTCACCTTCTCCATCCACTCCTCCATGTCATCATAATCAAAATCCAATCGATCACGACCCAAGCTTCCCACCGAATTTTGAATCAATGACTGCTCATCAACATCCATGGCGACTTCAGCAACCAACTCAACCTCAGTCCCAGCATCTTCCTGACCACCCGCTAAATTTGCCCCACGCCACCACCACACCAATCCCGCCAGCAACAAAAGCCCAAATAGTCAAAAGATTTTACGTGTCATCCCAAAACCTACAACAACTCCAAAAAATCATTGGGAAAAAAAACTAATCGGGAAAAATCACCCCAAAACCACGGATACCAGATCAGATTCTTTAAAATCTCAAAAATCCGGAATTGTCCCCCCATCACACCCACTGCTAGCTTCACTCAGATTCAACATGAGCAAAAACATCGAAAGCCACCTCACCGAAGAACGCACCTTCAAACCATCCAAGGAGTTCGCCAAAAATGCTCGAATTAAAAGCATGGCGCAATACCGCCGCATGCACAAAGAATCCATCAAGAAACCAGCCACCTTCTGGGCCCGCGAAGCCAAAGAACTCTCATGGCAAAAAAAATGGACCAAAGTTCTCGATTGGAAAGCGCCATATGCCAAATGGTTCGTCGGCGGTAAACTCAACGTCTGCGAATCCTGCGTCGACCAACACCTCACCAACGGTCGAGCCAACAAAGCCGCCATCATCTGGGAAGGAGAACCAGGCGAATCCCGCACTCTCACTTATCGCCAACTCCACCGAGAAGTCTGCAACTTCGCCAACGTTCTCATCAACAACGGCATCAAACCAAAAGACCGAGTCATGATCTACATGCCCATGACCCCCGAAGCCGTCATTGCCATGCTTGCCTGCGCGCGTATTGGCGCTGTCCACTCTGTCATTTTCGGTGGGTTTTCGGCAGACTCCATTGTCGACCGACTCGAAGATTGTGAGGCAAAAGCTATCGTCACCTCCGACGGCGGTTACCGACGTGGCGGAGTTGTTCCTCTCAAGCAAAACGTCGATGACGCCCTCAAAAAATACAGAGGAATCGAAACCGTCATCGTTCACCAACGAATCGGCACTGAAAAAGCCCCCGTCAAGATGAAGCGAGGACGAGACGCCTGGTGGCACGACGAATCAGCCAAAGCACCCTCCACCCACAAAGCCAAAGCCTTCGACTCCGAACATCCACTCTTTATTCTCTACACTTCAGGCTCCACCGGAAAACCTAAAGGCATCCTCCACACCGCCGGCGGATACCTCACCGGAACCTACACCACCTGCAAGTATATCTTTGATATGCAGGACGACGACGTCTACTGGTGCACCGCCGACGTCGGCTGGATCACAGGTCATTCCTATATCACCTACGGCCCCCTCGCCAACGGCGTCACACAAGTCATGTACGAAGGGGCCCCTAACTTCCCAGACTTTGGTCGATTTTGGAAGATCGTCGAAAAATACAATGTGACCATTTTCTACACCGCTCCAACCGCCATCCGCGCGTTCATCAAAGCAGGCAACCAATTCCCAGAAGCCCACGACCTCTCCTCATTAAGACTCCTAGGCACCGTCGGCGAACCCATCAACCCAGAAGCCTGGATGTGGTATCACGAAAAAATCGGCGGCGGCAACTGCCCCATCGTTGACACTTGGTGGCAAACCGAAACCGGAGCCATCATGATCTCCCCCCTCCCAGGCTGCACCCCAACAAAGCCAGGAACCGCCACGCTTCCCTTCTTCGGTATCGACGCTGCGATCCTCGACGAAAATGGCAACGAATGTAAAGCCAACGAAGGAGGGAAACTTGTCATCCGCCAACCTTGGCCATCCATGCTACGCACCATCTACGGAGACAAAAAACGATACCGCGACACCTACTGGTCCGACTACCCAGGACAATATACTGCCGGCGATGGAGCTCGCACCGACAAACAAGGGAACTTCTGGATCGTTGGGCGCCTCGATGACGTCCTCAACGTATCTGGACACCGCCTCGGCACGGCCGAAGTAGAATCTGCCCTCGTCGCCCACAAAGCAGTCGCCGAAGCTGCCGTCGTCGGACGCCCACACGAAATCAAAGGCCAAGGGGTGGTCGCCTTCGTTACCCTTAAAGCCGGGAACAAATCTTCCGAAGCTCTCAATCAAGAATTACGAAATCACGTTGGAAAAATCATCGGAGCCATCGCCAAACCAGACGAGATCTATTTCGCTCCCGCCCTTCCAAAAACACGCTCAGGAAAAATCATGCGCCGACTCCTTAAGGAACTCGTCGCCACTGGAGAGATTACCGGCAACATCACCACCCTAGAAGATTCAAAAGTCATTCAAGACCTTCAGGCTCAAATCAAAAAGTAACCCCCCTCAAAAACATGACCAAAGCCAAATACACCCGCGCCGTCATCCTCCAATCTTTCGGTCTTCTCCGCAAAAACAAAAGACTCACTGACGCAGCGGACGAAATGGTTCTCATGCGTGACGGAGAAGAAATCCTTGCCCGAAAAACATGGAAAAACCTCGAACACATCGAAGACCTCTCCATGGAATACTGGAACCTCAGACGACTAGAACGAGAAGCCGATAGCCTGCTTGACAAAATTGAAGCCTCTGAACGGGTCATGGCACAGGCACAAAACCAACGCGCAGCCGTCATCGACCAATCACAAAATGTAGGAACCGAGTTCTACAACGAACACGACCAAGTCTCTGACGAACTCCAACAACTCAAAGACGAAGAATCATCCATCATCACCGAAGCAGAAAACACCAAACGTCGATTCTCTGCTCTCAAACTTAAAATGGAAGTTCTCGCCGAAGAAGGAGACCAAAACAAAGAAGAAGTAGCTCAAAGTCGCCTGGAACTTGCTCAACTCAAACAACAATTCAACGACTACAAAAACCGTCTCGCAGCCACAAAATCAAAGATCGACTCGATCAATGAAGAACTCAACGACGTAAAAGATAAAATCACAGACACTGTCAAAGGCAGCGAAAACGAAGCGAATCAAGCATCATCTCTCATTGGAGAAGCCAATAGAAGTATCTCTAAACACCGAGCTGAACTAGGCTTAATCGAAAACGAACAGATGAAACTATTTCACGAAGTCGGACGATTTCTCAACATCAACGGAAAACGCCGAGATATCCGCCAAGCCTGCAAAAAACACTCCGGACTCCTCAAACAAGTCCAACTTCTCTTCACCTCCATACAACTCAATCGCAGACTCGTCGAAAGAGTCTCCTAAGAACCATCGCCTCTACCACCCACCAGGTTGCAAAAACTCGAAACCTGGTATGTTCCTGAGAACCCCATAAAAAATCACTAAACTACCAAGCCAAATCCCCCACTTCCCAAACGTTCCCGGACGCCATTTCGGCCGATCCCAGGCCCATGCCACAATTTCCCGCCCCAACAACAACAAAATCAGCGGCATTAGCACGACTCCCAATGAGTTCATTTTGAAGGCCGTTAAGAAATCCCCGTGCATCGCAGCACGGGTCGCCCTCGTAATCCCACAACCTGGACAATGGAAACCCGTAAAAAGATTGACTGGACAAGGCGGTAAAAGACTCGACCCCTTCCTAACAACCAAGGAAAGAGCGACGACTCCAGTCGCTAAAATTAAAACCACCCACTTCCTGGATTTCATGTAGCCCTCAAGCCAAACCACCAGCTGCAACCAAAATCAAGTAGAGTATCGAAAAACCTAGGCCAAAACCGAAGCTCATCCAACACCAAAACTTAGCTTTGTGTGAAGCATCCTGAGCTCCCATCAAATCGCCAGCACGAGCCAACGAATCAACCTTTGAAGCATAAACAATTCCTGGAATACCAAAGGGCAGACAACAAAGAAGATTACACACAATCGATTGCCACAGATAGGTTGGAGGAACCACCCCAGGTGCCCCCCCTCCAGCTATCGAAGCCGATCCTGGAGGCGCATAAACTTGATTGGCACTCGTGCTACGTGGAGCGCCCCCTACCCCAGAAGCACCAACTGGAGGAATCCCAGAAATCGAAACCGACAACTCTGCAACGTCCCGATAAGGCAGCCAATCATCCATTCCCTCTCTCCAAACCAAATCATCTTGCCCAACCTGCCCTGAAACTCGAAGACTCTTCAATTCCTCAATGCCAACTGGACCTTTCTGAGCTCCATCCTTCGCATAAAACCAATCCCTTTTCATGGGTCAAAGATGACGAACCCAAAAGAAACCTCAAATCACAGCCATCCCATAGCGGTTTAGAGATCGCCGTTGGTTGTTGAGTTTACGT
>JAHDGN010000262.1 GCA_020627645.1 Akkermansiaceae bacterium | reverse complement strand
TTTTCAACAAAGCCTGCTTCTTACTGGGCGAAATTCCCGGACAATCGTCCAACAAACTCTCCTTCACCCGCTTACTCAACAATAGTTCATTGTACCCATTCGCAAACCGATGCGCCTCATCACGAATCCGCTGCATCAGCTTCAATGCACCCCGGTCATGAGGAATCAACACCGGCTCACTCTCACCAGGGAAAAAAATCTCCTCACGCTGCTTCGCCAACCCGACCACTGGAAGCCCCCCCAATCCCAACCTCTGCAACTCTGCAACCGACACACTCAACTGCCCCTTACCCCCATCCACAATCACCAAATCCGGCAATGTAATCGGACTTCTCCCCTCTGCCGCCAACCTCCGCAAAGACTCTACTACACTTTCCTGAATCTCCTCCGCCACCTCTGGATTGGCCTCCATATTCTCCTTCAAAATCCGTCCATATCTCCGCCTAACCACCTCCGCCATACTCGCAAAATCATCCTGGCCCTCCACAGTTTTGATCCGATACCTCCGATAATTTTGGTTGTCAGGAATTCCATCCTGGAATCTCACCATTGAAGCCACAATGTGCGTGGAGGAGATATTCGAAATATCAAAGCACTCCATAATTCTCGGAGGTCCATCCAAAGACAACCAGTCACCCAATTCCACCAAATCCTCCTCTGGTTTCACCTGTGATGGCACCCCCCTTCCTTTTGCAAACTGCCGAGTTGGGCTCAACGCCCTCTCCATGTTGTGAATCACATCTCTCAACCTTGCCGCCTTCTCAAAATCCAATTTTAGCGCCGCTTCCTCCATCTCCGCCCTCAATCCCTTCAATCGCTCCCGCTTCCCCTTCCCGCTCAATAATTCACACGCCTCCTCAATTCGAGCCACATAATCGACCCTCTCAACCCGCCCCACACACGGAGCCAAACAATTCCGAATCACATCAGCATTGCAGTGCTTATAGTCTACTTCCCCAGGATTCCTCGGTCGACAGCTCCGCAACCCAAATTCCTTATTCAACCATGCCACCGTCGCGCGCAAGGCACCCGAATGAGCAAACGGTCCAAAATATCTCGCCCCATCCGCCTTTTTTAACCGCGTCGTCTGAAACCTCGGCCACGGGTCATCCAAGTTTACTTTTACCAACAAAAACCGCTTATCATCCCGAAAACTCACATTATATCTAGGACGATATTGCTTAATCAGCTTCCCTTCCAATAACAGCGCTTCCTGCTCATTCCTCACCACATGCACCTCAAAATCACAAATCGAATCAATCAACGCCCGAGTCTTACGATCCGCACGCTTTTTCCCCGACGGCATAAAATACGAACTCAAACGCTTACGCAAATCCCGTGCCTTTCCCACATATATGATCGATCCCAACCGGTCCTTATGCAAATAAACACCTGGCCGATGAGGAACCCCCCCCAACCTCGCTCTCAATTCAGGCAAATCAGACATCTTCAGACAACAAATGAACAAAAAACACCTTAAAACCGTAATATCAACCACAGGAATCGAAAAACCCACTACAAAAAGCTACTTTTCCTGCACTTGTCACCTGCTGATCTCCCGCTAAGATCCTCTCCAGAAAAAATGTCCTCTATGAAATCCTCCCTCCTTCTCGTGCTCATCCTAGCACTATTTCCGTCCCTTATCTCCGCACAGGAAGTGACGGCTGAATCCTCACCCATCAATCTCGTTGAAATCCTCAAAAAGGGCGGATGGGTGATGATCGCTCTCGTGGCCCTTTCGGTGTTCACCGTCATTCTGGTTCTCCTCTACCTACTGACTCTTCGACGCGGCTCAGTGGTCTCCAATCGTTTCATGAATGCAGCAGAAGCCATGATTCGCAAACGCGATTACCTAGGCCTTATCGCATATTGCCACCGCAGATCCGAAGCCGTCTCCCATGTCATGCGCAAATCTCTCGATTTTCTCACCAAAAACCCCTCCGCCAGCACCCGTGAGATTCGTGAAGTCGCCGAAGCAGAAGGAAATCGTCAAGCAGGCATCCTCACTCAACGAATCAGCTACCTCTCAGACATCGGCGGCATCGCCCCCATGGTCGGACTCCTTGGAACCGTCATCGGGATGATCAAATCCTTCATCGACATCTCCGAAGGCAAAGTCGAAGGCTCAGACCAACTCGAACTCGCTCAAGGGGTCTGGGAAGCTCTCATCACCACTGCCGGGGGCCTTGTCATCTCCATCGTTGCCATGACCTGCTACTCATTCTTCCGCGGGCGTGTCCAGCGACACACTGCCGAACTCGAAGCCGCCAGCACCCACCTCCTCGCCCTCGTCGGAGCTCAACTCGACTCCAAAAATGGACGAGAGGCCCTCACCCACCCTCTCCAACACGAAGACTAAATCCTCACTCACTAAAGCAACCCTCGTCTGAGCCATTCCCCCATGAAAATCCGTCACAATGCTCCACCTCCGGCAAGCTTCCAGCTCGCCCCCATGATCGACATCGTTTTCCTGCTCCTCATCTTCTTCCTCGTCACCTGGCAGCTTTCGGAAAAAGAAACCGAAATCGACATCTCCGTTCCCACCTCAACCGAAGGTGCAGACTCGGTTCGCGTCGCCAACGAGATCGTCATCAACCTATCCGCCGACGGCACCATCACCGTCAACGACCAAGCCTATACCAAAGCAGAACTTCGCTCGAAACTCGAAGCCATCGTTGCCGCAGCCGAAATCGCAGGGAAAGGCGGGGCCGACAAACAGCCTGTCCGAATCCGCACCGATGGATCCGGAGACAATCAAACCCTCATCGACGTCGTCTCAGAAGTCAGAAAAGCTGGCATCTGGAATATCGGATTCGCCGTCAAAGCTCCCAAGAACTAACCTCCCCATGCCCTTCAAAACAACAACCCTAATTTCCCTAATCTTTCTTTTTCTGCCAGTCGGCGCTCAAGAAGAACAACCTCCCGCAAAGCCACCAAAGACAATCGAAAACCCACTCACCGCCAAACCTGCTCGCGACCTCTTCGACCTTGCAACCCTCCAATACAACAGCGCCACTTCCGAAAAAGACCCCGCCAGACAGAAACAAGCATGTACCAGCGCGGCCAAAACCTTCGACAACCTCCTCCGCACATACCCCAAAAACTCAAAAGCCATCGAAAGCTGGTACTTCCTCGGACTCAGCTATCGCAAAATCGATCAACCCGACGCCTCCAAGAAATGCTTCTCTACCATCGCCACCCGCTGGCGAACCGGAAAATACGTCGAAGCCGCTGCCCTCTATCTCGCCTCCGATTCCTTTAATAGTAAACAATGGGCTGAAGCCTCCAAATGGTTCCAGATTGTCGCCCAACAAACCAAAAAGCCCAAAATCAGACACGAATCACTCTACCGGAGATATCTCTGTGCCAAAAACCTCAAAAACAAAGTCCGCACCCAACTTGCCCTCAAAGACATTCTCGCAGACAAAGAAAACCCCTTCCAGGAAATCGCTCGCCTCGCTCTTGCTCGCCTCTACCGCGATAAAAAATCATACCGACTCGCCTTTAAACAATTCGCTCAACTCGCCAAGGAAACCAAAAAACCAGACTACAAGTCAGAAGCCACTCTCCAAGCAGCCCTGATGGCTCAAAAGCTCAAAAGCCGCAAGACCTCCAAAACCTGGTTTAAAAAATCCCTCGAAGACCCCGGACTCACAGAACTCCGAGGCAAAACCCAGCTCACCTTGATGAATCTCCACTTCCGCGATCGCGAATGGCAATCGGTCGTCGACACCTACAAGGAATTTAAAACTCGACAAACTCACTTCAACGCCATCCAAATCAGGCGCTCGGGAACGAAAACGAATATCTCAAACTCTACGAACAAATTGCCAAAAGTAATCCAGGCTCCGCAACTAGCTTCCACGCTGCCTACCGACTCCTCATCCGAGACCACTCTAAGTCCCCTCACAAATTCCCCCGCTCAGCCGAAAACTTCCTCCGAACCTATGGCAAAGAAAAAAAACAAGACCCCAAAATCCACTCCACCCGCCTTCTTCTCGCCCAACACTACTACGATAAAAAAAACTACCACCAAGCCATCAAACAATACCGCGACATTAACCTTAAGCTCATCGACAAAAAAAATATCCTCCCCGTTCGCTACAACGTTGCCAAATCGCAACTCGCCCTTAAAAACACCGACGGATCACTCGCCGCCATCGCCGCTTTCGTCCAACAATTCCCCACCGCCAAGCAAACTCCTCACCTGCGACTCCAACGAGCCGAACTCCTCACTTCCCTCAAACGCTCCAAAGAAGCACTCCCTGATTACCGAGCTCTCCTACTCACAGACCTTGTCAAAAACGACAAAAAACTCCGGCGCACCCTCCTCCTCCGTCTTGCCAATACCTATCGCGAAAGTGAAGACTGGAAAAACTTCACCTCAATCCAATCAAGACTACTCACCCTCCCCGATCTCGATATCCAAACAAAAGCCGCTGCCAACTTCTGGCTCGGCTGGAATCATAACCGACTCAACGACCTCCCCTCAGCCATTCCTTATTTCAAAAATGCTCGAACCCTCGACCCCAAAACCTACTCCCCTAAAGTGACCCCCGTCTTCATTCGACAAGCCTACAAAAACGAAAATCTTGATACCTTAGAAGCCGAAATCAAAACCCTCCGCAAACACGACCCACGGGCAAAGGTCCAAACGCCCATTCTTCGCTGGCTCGGCGCAACCCTCTGTCAAAAAGGCGAACACCTCCGTGGACACCCTCACCTTCGTGAAGGGCTTGCCGACACCAAGACCCCCGTAAAACCTCTCCTCTGGCGCCTCTACGCCGAATCATCTCTTGCAATCAAACAGCACCACCAAGCTCTAGCCGCCGCCGACAGCTTCCTTAAAATCGAAACAAACCGCTACCGTAAAGCCGAAGCACATTTCATCAAAGCCAGAGCACAAGTCGCCTTGAAGCAATTTGACCCCGCTCGTGAGTCAACATCAGAAGCTCTCCGTCTCAATCCTCAAGGTGACCTCAATTACCAACTCCGCATGTTCGCCGGTGACATTGACATCGCCGACAAAAAACCAGGAGAAGCAGTACGCCACTACGCCGTTGCTGAATCCCTCTACGCCAAAACTCCTGAACAGAAAAAAGAATCCAAGGAAAAAGTGATCGCAACTTATCAAGCGATCGGAACCCCCGAGGCTCTCAAAAAACTAAAAGATTACCAATAACGGCATCCTTAGCTATGTACAACACTTT
>JAHDGN010000261.1 GCA_020627645.1 Akkermansiaceae bacterium | reverse complement strand
AGCCAAGCCTACGCCGAAAGCAACCCAGCGCCGCATCTCATCCAACTCATCACACCACCAACCAAAACTTCCTCACTCAATTTCCCTGACAACTTAGCTCCGATCACCGATAACCCCACCATGTTCGACCAACCCATCACCCGACGTGCCACCGGCTCACTCAAATGGGACCGCCGCTCCGACCTTGATCCCTTCTGGGTAGCCGACATGGACTTCACCTCCCCACCCGAAGTCATCGACGCCCTTCGCTCTCGCATCGACCACGGCGTCTTTGGATACGCGCTCCCACAACCCTCTCTCGTCGATGCCCTCCAAAACTACCTCCAAACTCGGATCGGCGTCTCCACACCCGAAGAACACCTCATCCACCTTGGAGGACTTGTCCCCGCCCTCTCGCTTGCCGCCCGTGCCTTCGGCCAACCCGGTGACTCTCTCCTCACCTGCACCCCATCCTATCCCCCGTTCCTAAACATTCACAAAGATGCCCAAATGCAAATCCTCTCCACCGACCATATTTTTCAAAATGGCCAGTGGACCTTCGACTTTGACACCCTCGAATCCCTCGTCACCCCACAAACCAAACTCTTCATCCTCAGCAACCCTCAAAATCCCCTCGGACGAGTCTTCACCTCACAAGAAATCATCGACCTCGCCACCTTCTGCCAAAAACACAACCTCATCCTCGTCTCTGACGAAATCCATTGTGACCTGATTCTAGACGAAGCCGCCACCCCTCACTACTCCGCCCTCAACCTCCCCGAAGACCTCCGAAAAAACACCATCACCCTTCTCGCCCCCAGCAAAACCTACAACATCGCCGGCCTTGGCTACGCGTTCGCCGTCATTCCAGACGATACCGTTCGCCGCAAATTTTCCGCCGCCCGAGGCCATACCTTAGCTGAAATCAACTGCCTCGCTTACCACGCCGCCGAAGCCGCCTACCGTCATGGCGAATCATGGAGACAAGAACTCCTCGCCTACCTCCGCACCAATCTGAATCTCATCAAAACCACCATCTCCGAAAAACTCCCTGCCATTCAAATCCCCAACATCGAAGCCACCTACCTCGCCTGGCTCGATTGCCAAAACCTCTCCACCAACACCCCCTGCAATGACCTAGAAAAATCAGGACTCTTTGTCTCCGACGGCACCTTCTTCGGCCACCCGGAATCCATCAGGCTCAACTTCGGAACCCAAACCGCTCGCCTCAGAAACGCCCTAGAAACCATCACCCAAACCCTCGCCTAAGCGATCCACGATATCTACCAAAGATCCTTCCCCCCAACCAAGACATTCGTTCATTCCAACCGTTTCTCCTCCTTGCGAAACGCCGAAATAAACAGAAAAACCGCCGCCACCGAAATACAAGAGTCCGCCACATTAAAACTCGGGAAAAAACCTCCACTCTTTGGCACAATCTTCTCATACCCAGGCAACTTCACCTTCACAAAATCCACCACATACCCCTCAGACAACCTCTCAAAAAAGGACTCATCCTTCACCCGCTCCAACCAAAACCCCTGCAGCAAGCGATCCGTCAAATTCCCACAAATCCCTGCCAGTAAGAGTGCCGCCGCAATCTTCGCCGTCCACCCCTCAAACGCCCCTTTTCTCCAAAAGATCACCACCATAAAGATCGCCGCAACCAACACCCCCAAAAACACGAACGGCGCCCAACTCGTTCCATTCCCCATTCCAAAGGCCACCCCCTGATTATGCACCCGTGTCCACCACAAGAAGCCATCAATCACCACAATATCATCATCCGCCGTCCCGTTGAATCGCCCTCCTGCTGGTTCCTCAAAACGAAACACCACCCACCATTTGGTCACCTGATCCAGGACAAATAAAGGCAGACTCAAAAACAAAAAAATCTTTGGCACACGACTCATCACTCCAAGCATCACACAGTTTACGCCCCTCGCATCAAAGAAATCTCAGCTAGGCTAATAAATGAACTCACCAACTCCTCCCGACTCGCCTCCTTCAAGACATCCACCGGCACTGCCCGATCCAACGTAAACCTTCCCGACCTCGTCCGTCGCAACCCACTCAGATGAGCCCCACAACCCAACTTCTCTCCAATATCATAAGCATAAGTCCGCACATAAAACCCCTTCGAACAATCCACCGTAAAATCAACCTCAGGTAGCGCCACCCGATCCAGCTCATACCCCTTCACATAAACCGCTCTCGGCTTACGCTCGACCACCTTCCCCTTCCTCGCCAACTTATACAAAGGAACCCCATCCTTTTTAATCGCCGAAACCATCGGCGGAATCTGCTCAAAATCCCCCTGAAAAGAATCAAAGGCCTCCCTCAATTCTGCCTCGCTCAACTCAGGCACCTCCCTCTCCTCCTGAACCTCCCCCTCTTTATCCTGAGTCGAAGTCGTCACGCCCAAAGTCATCGTCCCCGTATAAGTCTTATCCTCACTCATCAACAAATCCTGAATCTTAGTCGCCCGATTCACCACCAACATCAACAACCCCGTCGCCATCGGATCCAAGGTCCCACAATGACCAATCTTTTTCATATCCAACTGCCGACGTGCAATCGCCACCACATCATGCGACGTCATCCCCGGCGCCTTATCAATCAACAGCACCCCACTTGGTAAATCATTCGAATTCGGATTCATCTTAGCAAAAATTTGATCATCAACACACACCACCCAGCTCTCCGGCAACCACCTCAGACACCCTCGCCACCACCGATTCCTTAGCAGACTCCAAAGGACCTGCCATGCGAATCCCTGCCGCTAACGCATGACCACCACCGCCAAAGTCCCCACAAATCTCGCTCACATTCACCTGAGCATCCTTCGATCTCATCGACACCCGAATCTTCCCACCATCCAATTCCTCGAAAAACATCGCCACCACCACTCCCTGCACCGCCCGAATAAAATCAATCATCCCCTCCGTATCATCATCCACCAAACCCAACGCCTCCTTCGTCTCACTCGTCAACTCCCACCACACCAACTTTCCATCCTCACTCCGCTCCAACGTATTTAAAAGAGACCTCATCAGCTCCACCCTCCGATACGGCTGATTGTCATAAGTCAACTGATTCATCCTCCCCACATCCAACCCCCGACCGACCAAATCCGCAGCCATCTCATACGTCGCCTTCGTCGTCCCGGGATATTGGAAAGATCCCGTATCCGTCGAAACCGCCACATAAATCGCATCTCTCGAAATCTCCGAGATCGGATAATCCAACCCCACCAACAAATCATACAAAATCTGCCCCGTTGCCGGACTCCCCGCATCCACATAATTCAAATCACCATAACCAGGATTCGAAAGATGATGATCAATATTCACCAAAACCTCCGCCCCCTTCACCGCCTCCAAACTATCATCCCCCACCCTGGCCTGAGCAGCCGTATCCAAAAAAATCGCCACCTCCACATCCAACTCCCCCACCTCACTCGAAACCTCCACCTTCTCAGCCCCTTTCAAAAACATCAAACTCTCCGGGCAACCATCCTGATTCAAATACCGCACCGACTTTCCCAAACCCTCCAACGCACTCCCCAAAGCCAAAATCGAACCAATCGCATCCCCATCTGGCCGAACATGGCTCACCACCGCAAATCTCTCGTGCGCGCGAATCACCCTGTCGATCTCCTCAAAAGTAGAATTTTCAACCATAGCCAGTGGCCGGCGAGTTTCCCCACGAATCCTTCCCATTCAAGAACAGATCCCCAAAAAACGACATCAAACCTCCCCCTCCCTTCTGACGCCCGATGCTGAAACCGCCCTCAGCCCCTCTCCAGATTCATCCTCCCTTCGCAAGAAACACTTCCTGATTCCCAATTCACCAATACTCCCCCATTCTCTGTCCGTGCCTGAAGAACCAAATACCCCACCCCTCAACCAGAAACTGGCCCTCGGCAAATCAATCGCCGACTCAGTCGGAGGCGCCGTTTCGTCCACTTTCACCAGGGTTGTCGGCACCGGAATTTTTTGCCTCAGCACCATCATCATCACCTCAGTCCTCGCCATCTCCAAAGCGGGCACCGGCGCCACACTCACCGCCCTCACTATGGGTCTAGCCGCCGCCGCTAGCACCTGGATCTTTGGTGGCCGTATTCGCAACAACAACCCAGCCGAAAAACAACTCCTGAACAAACTCACCAAGCAACAAGAACAGTTCCAGGCCAAATTAGCAGCTCTCGAACAACGACTAGAAAACGTCGAAATTATAGAATCATTCGAGAGTCGCCTCGCTTCAAAAGAACTTGAAAAGAAATCCCCAACCACCAACACCCAACCTCCAACAACCTCTGAAACCACCTACTCCTCTCAACCAAGAGAAACAGAGTAAGCATCAACTCGATGACGTATGCAAACGATCGAAAGATCCACAAAGATTTTGGGTGAGTGATCCCATTTACGAGTGCTTTCGAAGGGATCCACGCCCCAACACCCACTCTCCACATCTTTCAAACGACTATCATGCAGTCACTTAAGAGACAGAATGAGAAGGCAGTGAGGCCGAACCAGCGGACTGTTGAAATCTCATTCAATCTCCAATCTCAATTCCGGAGATATTTCCATCAAAGATATAAATCATTAACTGTAATCAATAGTCGATATAATTTAAAAAAGTTCAACATCCGCAAAAGATACCCGCCTGACGATTCCCCCTCCTTTTGAGTTGATCAATTTCGATAAAGTGACATGTTATTGCAGACAATAACTATAATGGTCACTCAATATTTTCTTCTTCCCCAAAATGCAACCTTGCCCAGAGTAGCGAGACCCTTTTGCTTCTCTCTCTTGCTCCTCCTCTTCGTTCAAAAATCTCTCGGACAAACTGTCCCAAACCCAGACATCATTTTTTATCAGGATTTTGACCACCGCTCCGTAGGAGGCTACGGACAAACAGCCCTCGCTGAGGATTGGCTCGGTGCTGGAACACCAGCGATCAACCGCAACCAGCTACACATCACAGATGGCCAGGGTGCCTACTATGGAAAGGCTTTGAGAGTACGATACCCTCAAGGACTATCGAATGACGCATCTGTGGGCTGGAACGCGAAGTTTCCCGAAATTCACAAAGAAGCCTACTTCAGCTATCGAATTCGTTTTGGAGATAACATGGACTTTGCCCTCGGAGGAAAGCTCCCAGGCTTATACGGAGGTGACGGCCCGACCGGAGGAGATGGCGTGAGTGGCTACTTTGGTTACTCCGCACGTTATATGTGGCGCTCT
>JAHDGN010000260.1 GCA_020627645.1 Akkermansiaceae bacterium | reverse complement strand
GAGGGGTATTTTGTGGCGAGTGGGGGTGGGCCTGGGATCATGGAGGCGGCTAATTTGGGGGCCTATTTGGCATCGGTGGAAGAAGGTGAATTGGATGTGGTGTTAGATGGATTGGCTGTGGCGCCAAAATATACGGATGAGGGTTATATTGAGTCGGCTCAAAAAGTGATCGATCAGTATCCTACTGGGCATTCGAGTTTGGCGGTGCCGACCTGGTTTTATGGTCATGAGCCGACGAATATGTTTTCAACTTATGTCGCGAAGTATTTTTCCAATAGTATTCGAGAAGACGGGTTGTTGGCGATTGCGAGGTATGGGATTGTGTTTGCGCCGGGGAGAGCGGGGACGACGCAGGAAGTTTTCCAGGATGCGTGTCAGAACCATTATGCGACGTTTGGAGAGGTGAGCCCGATGGTCTTTTTGGGTAAGGAGAGATATGAGAAAGAAACGCCGATTTGGAAGACGATCCAGGTGTTGGCGAAGGGGAGGCATTATCAGGAAATGTTGATGTTGAGCGATGATGTAGAAGAGGTTGTGAAATTCATCAAATCCCACCCTCCGGAGGATAGTGATGGGAAGGGAAGTCCGGTGAAGTGGTGATTCTTCATTTTATCTTAGTTTTCGTCTTGCCATTGAGGCGAGAGTGGAGCAGTTTCCGGCTCTCGCGAGTGGCGGGGAGTAGCTCAGCTTGGTAGAGCGCTGGTTTTGGGAACCAGATGTCGCAGGTTCGAATCCTGTCTCCCCGACCATTTGTAATTCTTTAGTATCTCAAGAGCGCTCCTGCGGCGCTGGGGTTTTTCAAATGGAAGAGAAAGTCTTATTCATCCAGAGGTGGATTGATGTATGTGGTCACGTGGGAGTTCGGCTTGGGGTATGTATGATTTGCTGGTTGTTGGTTTGTGGTGTTGGCTAGGGGTGATTAGTCTTGAGGCGGTGCGTTGGGATTTTAGAAGTTTTGAGGTCTCTGAGTATTTTAGAGATGATTTTCGTGCGGAGGATTTTTTAGTCGACGAAGAGTTGGTTAGAATGGCTCGGTTCGCAAAAGAAGATGATCGGAAGCGTTTTGTGCTAGGAAGAGTGGAGCTGAGGCGTGAGCTGGGAGATCGGTTGGGGATGGCTCCTAAGGAAGTGATTTTTGAGCGTGGGCGTTATGGTAAGTTGAGGGTGTCTGAAAAAAGGGTTCATTTTAATGTTTCTCATGCAGGGAATTGGGTTGTTTTGGTTTTTGGGGAGAATGCGGTGGGGGTGGATATTGAGGTGTTAGACCGGCGAGTTCGGGATCTGGATGCGGTGGCTGATTTATTTTGTGACGAGGAGCGGGAATTTGTGATGGGATCTGGTGAGGATGGTCGACGGGAGAGGTTTTTGAGAGTGTGGACAGCAAAAGAGGCTTATATGAAAGCGGTGGGTATGGGATTGTCGTTGCCGTTGAGAGATTTTGCGGTGGTGGATGAGATTGGGAAAAGTTTGGTGAGAGAGGTGAGAGATCGGAAAAGGCGTGGTCAGTGGGAGTTGGAATTTTTCGAGCTAAATGGAGGGAGTTTTGGGGCGATTTGTGGGGTCGTGTGATGAGCCTGAGGATTTTTTGATCGCGGATTTTTCGGGTAATCCGGGTCAAGTTTTGGATATTTTTCGGAGAGCGTGTGAGTATTTGGAGAGGTGTGTTGGGCATCGAGTGTGGAGAGGGCTCATGAAATCGTAGTCGAGAGAAGGATTATTTCAGTGGAATACTTGAGTGTTTGTTCGAATCCACTATTTTTCGAGCGCATGTCTCAATTAGCTAAAGGAACCGCCGAGTTGTTTTGTCCTGAGGCCTGCGGCTTTGTGTTGCTCCCAAAGGTTAACCCACAAGGAATAAGGCATTATGAGCTCAACAATCATGCAGAAGTAAATGGGGTTCATGACTTTGCTAGATTGAATGTCTATCTGACATGGGATGATGATTTCGTGAATATTTGGTATGGCCCTGTTGATTGTGTGATGATGCGGGTTCTTTTCGAGAAACAGGGCATGACCTATCAATCGCAAGACGAGAAATTATTTCGAGGTTACATCAGTTCAAAAGACCAGGCTGATGTCATTCTAAGCTCATTGCGCTACGACAAGATGCAACCGTGTCATTATATTTTGGATGAGAGCGGTGGATTGGTCTGCGCCACTCTGGGATAGAATCTCTTTGTTTTGTTTTTTGTTGGTTTGAGTGATTTCAAAGAGACGGATGTGACCTAGAAGGTGATCATTCAGTTTTGTTGAGGCTTTGCGTGATGGTGACGAGAGTGTCGTTGGGGAGTTGATCTGGTTTTAGAATGGGGATGAGGTTGTCTGGAATGAGTGTTTTGTGGGGTTGCTGGGTGAGGTCTTGGCAGGTTTGTGGAGGGGTTTGGTGAGATTGGATGGCGAGGATTTGGATTTGGTTTAGGAGGGCGTTTTGGAGGTGTGGGGTGGCGAGATGGGGGAGGTTGGCGGAGAGGAGAGCGTTTGCGGCGGTGAGTTGTTCTTGTTTTTGTGAGGTGAGGTTTTGGATGTGGGTTTGTTGTGCGGGGGTGAGGGGGGCTTTTTGGTCTTGGGGTTGGTTGGTTGGGAGGAGGTTGCGGCGGGCGCGGGTGTTCGTTTGGAGGAGTCCTGCTTGTTGCAGGTGCTGGACAGATTGGTGGGTGGTTTTGTCGATGAGGATGATGTTGTTTTGTATCCAATCTGGGGTTTTGCTTTGTTGGGGGAAGAGTCGGGAGGTGAGTTGTTGGAGTTGATCGGAGGTGGTCTTTGAGATGGATTCGACGACGAGGTAGATTTTTTGAAGACCGGGGTCGGCTTCGGGGTTGGTGTTTTCAGAGTTGGAGTTGTGGATTTGTTGAGTGAGAAAATGTTGTTCGGCGTGGAGGAGATTGGGGCCGAGTTTTTGTTGGAGTTGGGTGGCGAGTTGTTGGGCGGGGTCGGTGGGTGGGGATTGGGTTTGCCGAGAGGCGGTGGTGTTATGTTGTTTGCCGACTTCGAGGGTTTGTTGAAGTTTAGAGAGAAAACTTTGCCCACCTTTTTTGAGTTCGATTTTGGTGGCGTCTCCGGTGCCGTCGAGGACGTTGTCGGAGAGTCCTTGTTTCATGGCGAGGGTGTGGAGCATACCGTGTTCGATTGTATTTTCGGCGATGAGGTTGATGACATGGACGGGTTTTTGTTGTCCTTTTCGCCAGGCTCGGGCGATGCGTTGTTCGAGCTTTGCAGGATTCCAGGGGAGGTCGCAGTTGATGACGATGGAGGCATTCTGGAGATTAAGTCCCGCACCTCCGGATTCGGTGCAGAGGATGATTTTACAGTTAGGGTCTTGTTTGAAGGCTTGGATTTCGAGTCGGCGTTTTTGTTGAGGAACTTTGCCGGTGTGCCAAGCGTGTCCGATTTTTTGGTCGATGAGGTGTTCGCGAATGAGGGTGAGCATTCCGATCCATTCGGAAAAGATGATGATTTTGGTTTCGGGATCTTGAAGGGCGTTGTCGATGATTTCTTTGAGTTCGTCGAGTTTGGGTGAAATACGGGTTTCTTGGTCGAGAATGAATTGGGTGTCGCAGAGCATACGCATGCATCCGAGGGCGCCCATGAGGCGTTGGTGTTCTTCGGGTCGCAGGGGGCGTTTTTTCCCGAGGTTGGCGAGGCGGCGGACGGTTTCTTCGTGAGCACCGTAGTCGGATTTTTGTCCTTGGGTTAAGGTGATGAAGCGGTTTTCGTCGGTGCGGTCGGGGAGTTCGGTTTCGACATGGTGTTTGCGCCGACGGAGGATGATATGGGAGACTTTTTGGCGAAGTTGGTCGAGGTTTTGGTATCCTTGCGGTTTGCCTTTTTCTTCGTCAAGGATGTAGAATTGGCGGTTGAAGCGGAAGAGTGGTCCGAAGATCGTTGGGTCGAGGAATTCGATAATGGAGTAGAGTTCGTCGATGCGGTTTTCGATGGGGGTGCCTGTGAGGACGAAGGCGTATCGGGAGTGGAGACGTTTGATGGCGCGAGCGGTTTTGGAGGACCAATTTTTGATGCGTTGGGCTTCGTCGAGAATGACGATGTCGGGTTGGAGAGCGTGGTTGATGTCTAGGGAATCGTTACGAATTTGTTCGTAGTTGGTGATGATGAAAAAAGCTTCTGGATTTTGGTAGGTATGGCAGCGTTGGGAGCGGTTGCCATAGACGATTTGGCAGGGAAGGGTGGTGAATTTTGCGATTTGTTCTTCCCATTCTGCTTTTAGGGAGGTGGGGGCGACGATGAGACATCGGGTGGCTTTGCCGAGACGGTGGAGGAGAGCGGCGGCGGCGATGCCTTGGATGGTTTTGCCCAGGCCCATTTCGTCGGCGATCATGGCTCGTTCTTTGAAGGCCAGGTGGAGCATGCCTTCTTGTTGGTATGGGTAGAGAGGGAGGAGGGTCTCGTGGGCCGGGTATTGGCCAGTGTGGACCTTTTGTTGGTAGTCGCGTTGGAGTTGGAGGCGCTCGGTGGTGTTCTGTTGTTTTTGGAGCCAGGGATGGATTTGGCTGGAGATCCGGAATTCGGAGGGGTTTGTTTCTTCGATGGTAGTGAGGAGTTTTTCGGGTGAGCAGGTGGCTTTTCGTGAGCCATCGGCCTTCAGACAAAGGCGAAGTTTCCGGGGAATCGTGAGGTGGGATGGGCGGTGGAGAAAGAGGTCGTTATTTTTGATGATTAGGGTGGCGTGGGGAGGTCCGTTCTTTTGCGCGCTTTTGTAGAGCCGGGGGAAGCGATTTTTAAGGTGGTGAAGGACGGCTTCGGTGTGTTTACAGGTGCCAAGCCCGTTAATGGTGAAGTCGGGTGAGGTGGAGTGGAACAGCTTTTGAGAGAGGTCGATGATTTCGACTTGATAGGTTTGGTCGGATTCTGGCGACGAAGATTCGAAGGTGGTATGAATTTTGTCGCCTTTGAGAAGTGGCTGGATCGTTGGTGGGTTTTCGAGGGCTCGGACTTGTCGCCGGGTGATTTCTTGTTGATCGGTTGTCCGCCAGTCTTGTTGGGGAGGGAGGGTGTTTTTGAGTTCAGCGATTTGTTGTTGGAGAGGAGTGAGTTTGGATTTTTTTTTGGAGGTCTTCTTTTTGGGTTTTGTGGCAGGCATGGGCGTCAAACTACTTTTAGAGGGGGTGCTGTCTATGATGAATTTTGGTTTTTGTTGTCAGGGGATGAGAATTTATCATCTCCGAGTCATGAGTGCGGACAGATTCTATTTTGTTGCTTTGTGGAGGTGGAACAAAACTTCCTTGTCTAGG
>JAHDGN010000259.1 GCA_020627645.1 Akkermansiaceae bacterium | reverse complement strand
AATATTGGTGTTCATGGTGTTTTTTTTGCTTCTATTGGCGGTATTTGATGCTTTGGCCGTCATTGGTGAAGAGAGGAAGAAGTTGGGGCTTGGAGATGAGGAGGAGGGGTGAGGATTTAAGATTTTAGATCTTAGAGATTTGATTTTCAATTGAGATCGGGGTGAGAGGTGTGATTCTTCTAGGACAAGGATGTGGGGTTCTTGGTATTTGGGGCTTGCGGGTTTGGGGTGATGGGCGCATTTGTGAGTCATGTCTTCTGAGTTGGATCGTTTGTTTGAGCACTTGAGATTTGCGAGTATTTCGACGGATTCGCGTCATGCGGATGATGTTCGAGCGAATGCTCAGTGGTTGGTGGGGCAATTTGAGGGGATGGGTTTGGAGACAAAGCTTCACGAGACACCCGGATTTCCGGTTGTTGTTGCTAGGAATGAGCACGTTGAGGGAAGACCAACGGTTCTTGTCTACGGACATTATGACGTGCAGCCAGTGGATCCGTTGGAACTTTGGGAATCGGCACCATTTGAACCTGAAGTCAGAGATGGGAAGATTTGGGGGCGAGGCGGTGCTGATAATAAGGGACAACATTTTGTGCATATGCTGGGAGCTGAGCGAACGATTAAGGAAGATGGTGCCTTACCATTGAATGTGATCTTTTTGATTGAGGGGGAGGAGGAGATTGGCTCTCCGAACTTGGTGCCATTTTTAGAGTCACACCGGGATGAGCTTCAGTGTGATATTATTGCCGTTTCTGATACGGGCATGGTTGCTCCGGGAGTGCCGACTTTGGGTTATGGTTTGAGAGGGATCACTTGTCTTGAGGTTACCATTAAAGGTCCGTCTGGTGACTTGCATTCTGGGGTTTATGGGGGTGCCGTGGCAAATCCCGCAACTGCTGCGGCCAGGTTAGTCGCTAGTTTGCATGATGGTGAGGGCAAGATTGCGGTGGATGGATTCTATGACGATGTCGTTCCTCTAGAGAATTGGGAACGTGAGATGTGGGAAAAAGTTCAGATGAAGATTTTTTGAAAACGACCGGTTCTCCAGAGCCGTTTGGTGAGCCAGGATATAGCATGGCAGAGTGTTTGTGGGCGAGGCCGACGGTGGAGGTGAATGGGATTGGGGGAGGTTATCAAGGGGAAGGATCAAAAACGGTGATCCCGGCCGAAGCGATGTTTAAGTTGTCGTGTCGTTTGGTTCCGGGACAAGACCCGGATAAGATTCAGAGGCAAGTTGAAGCTCATTTAGAGAAGCATTTGCCCAAAGGGGTTACGATGGAGATCTACAAGGGGCATTCGGGGAAGGCTTATCACAACGATCCTCATTCGAAATACGGCAAGGCTGCTCAGATTGCTTTGGAGAAGAGTTTTGGAAAAGCACCTGTCTTGATTCGGGAAGGAGGGAGTATTCCGATTATTCAAGATATGAAGGAAATATTAGGAGCTGATAGTCTGATGTTAGGTTTGGCTTTGCCTGACTGTCAGATCCATGCTCCGAATGAAAATTTTGCAATGGAGAATTTTGAAAAGGGGGTTGAAATGAGTCAGGCCTTGTTGAGGGAACTTGCAGTTGTTTGAAGACGATGAGTGAAGAAAAGAAAGACTTTATTCGGGATATCATCGCGGAGGATATTCGAGAGGGAAAGCATGAGCACCCGGTAACAAGGTTTCCTCCGGAGCCGAATGGGTATTTGCATATTGGGCATGCGAAGGCGATTGCGCTGAATTTTGGATTGGCTCAGGAATACGATGAAATTGGAGCGAGGTGCCATTTGAGGTTTGATGATACGAATCCGGTCAAGGAGGACACGGAGTATGTGGAGAGCATCAAAAGGGATGTTGCTTGGTTGGGTTTTGATTGGGGTGAGCATCTCTATTATGCCAGCGATTATTTCGAGTATTTTTATGAATGTGCAGTTGCACTGATTGAGAAAGGTCTGGCCTATGTTGATACCCAGACTCCCGATGAGATTACAAAGAGGATCGGTGAATGAGGTGGGGCAAGAGTCCCCATTTCGTGAACGTTGAAGAAAGTTTGGATCTATTTGCAAAGATGAGGGCTGGAGAGTTTGAGGAGGGAGGGGCGGTTCTGCGAGCAAAGATCGACATGGAATCGTTTAATATGAACATGAGAGATCCAGTGATCTATCGTGTTCTTCATGCAACTCACCATCGAACCGGAGACGATTGGTGTATTTATCCGATGTATGATTTTGCTCATCCGTTGGAGGACGCGAAGGAGGAGATTACGCATTCATTGTGTTCCTTAGAATTTGAGAATCATCGACCTCTCTATGATTGGTTTGTGGAGCATTGTCCGGTTCCAGCGGTGCCAAGACAAATTGAGTTTGCTCGGCTTAATATTGGTTATACCGTCATGAGTAAACGGAAGTTTATTCAGTTGGTAGACGAAGGGCATGTGAGCGGGTGGGATGATCCTAGGATGGTAACCTTGAGTGGGATGAGAAGAAGGGGTTACCCTCCAGAGGCGATTCGCTCGTTTGTCGAAAAGGTGGGGATTACTAAGCAAAACTCGTTGTCTGATTTTGCTTTATTGGAATTTGAGGTGCGAAGTTATCTTAATAAGGTGGCTTTGCGTAAGATGGCAGTATTGGATCCGGTGAAAGTTGTCGTCGTAAATTACCCAGACGACAAAAGTGAGATCGTTAGGGTTCCGAACAATCCTGAAAACGAAGGTGATGGTGAGAGGGAGTTGAATTTTAGGAAGGAATTTTGGATTGAGAGAGAGGATTTCATGGTAGATGCGCCGAAGAAGTTTTTCCGTTTGAAGCCTGAGGGGGCTGTGAGGTTGCGCGGAGCGTATATCATCAAGCATGTCGGCCATGTTGTGGGGGGAAACGGTGAGGTTGAGGAAATTCAAGTTGAGTTTATTCCTGATACTATTGGTCAGCCTGCGCCGGAGGGAGTGAAGTGCCGGACAGCGATTCATTGGGTAAGTTGTGGTGATGCGGTTGATGCGGAGGTTCGATTGTATGATCGCTTATTTACTGAAGAAATCCCGGACAATACGGATCGTGGTTTTTTGAGCTGTTTGAATCCGGGTAGTTTACAAGTGCTTCGAGGGGCAAAAGTTGAGAAAAGTTTGGCCGAGTTAAAACCTGGGGAACGGTGCCAGTTCGAGCGAATGGGGTATTTTTCGGCTGACTGTGAAGAGCATACTGCGGAGAGTCCCGTCTATAACCGGATTGTGACGCTTAAGGATTCCTGGGGTAGTCAAAAGTGAGATGGGGAAAGGGCATCGTTATTGGGTGGCGGTGGTGTTCTTTCTTCTAGCCTCGGCGCCTGGTTTTTGGTTTCCGGCGTTAGCGAACATTCTCATTAAGAATGACCTTGAGTGGACTAAGGCCACGGCATTCATGATTCCAGCCATTGCGGGGATGTTGTCTCCTCTGGTGATGGGGGCCCAAGTCGATAAGAGGTTCGAGGCTCAGAAGGTCCTTGGGTGGATTATGTTTTTGGGGTCCGGTTTCTTGTTCCTTGCGTTTCATGCGATTGAGCAAGGTTGGGGTGGATGGTGGTTTTTAACCTTTCTCTCGATCAATGCTTTGATTTCAGCGCCTGCTTGGTCGGTGCTCAATACGATCACTCTTTCGTCGCTTGAGAACCCGGAAAAGAGTTTTGGGTGTTTTCGGGTTTGGGGAACGATTGGCTGGGCAGTTGCTGGGGTTATTGTGAGTTGGCTGGCTTTTGATTTTTCTCCGAAGGCTGGAAAGGTGGCTGCGTTTGTTCGGTTGGCTGCAGGGGTGGCTTGTTTTATGTTGCCGGTGACAAAGCCGAAGGGAGAGAAATCAAAAGTATGGTGGGAGAATTTGGGATTGGGGGCGATCGGATTGTTAAAGGATCGGGATCTGTTTTACTATTTTTTGAGCGCCTTACTTTTCAGTATTCCTCTAGGTGCCTTCTATCTACACACGCCAGAGCATCTTAAGGAATTGGGTGTGGTGGCTACGAGTCGAACGATGACTTCAGCTCAAGTTGTTGAGACGATTGCGATGTTGTTTATGGGGCTCATCATCACGAAATATCGGGTAAAGACGGTGTTGATGGTCGCGATTATTTGTGGGGTGTTGAGATATTGGCTCTATGCTTTCGATTCCGTCATGTGGATGGTGATCGGAATCGGGCTACATGGGATTTGTTGGACTTTGTATTTCGAGGCGGGCCGAGTTTTTGTTCATCGAAGAGTCGATGAAGGGATGAGGGGTCAAGCACAGGCATTGTTGGGCTTTGTTTCTGGTGGTTTAGGTGGGGTGTTGGGGGTGTTGGTTGTTGATCTTTTGCATGGCCTGATCGTCGGAAGTTTCGGTTGGTCTGCGTATTGGATGACGTTGACAGGAATGAATGTGGTGGCTCTTTGTATTTTTGCGGTCGGGTATCGAGGGATTGATGCGCGATCGAGCTAGAATTATCTCGCATTGCCTAAAATTGAATTGAATGGCTTACAATTCGATGGTGGTTTCGCGCTATGGTTCTGACAAAATTTGGATTTCTGGGATTGGCCGTTTCTTGCCTCTCAAATGTTTCATTCGGTGAAGAATTAGACGGTAGGTTTGATAGGCTCGGAGGTATCATCGGCGCAAACATTGGCACTGTCGATACTGGTCTTCTTTTTGCTGGAGGTGAACTAGGACTTTCCTACCGATCAACTTTCGGAACACATTATCTGGTTGGGCGGATGGATTTGCATAGCTTGTCAGGTTCCGGTAACAGCAGTTTTCCTCCATTCATCGGAGGTCCTTCGTTTCAGTATCGGTTCACGACGCTGAGGATTGGTTATCGATATGGGTTTCCAGGTTTCGATGATTTTGAGCCCTTTGTCGAGTATGGCTGGGGTTTTTCGGGCTCAAAATTTTTGACAAGCGATGCACTTGGAAACCCAACTTCGATTGATTTCTCCTCTTCCGGAGATTATTTTTCAGTTGGAACGTTGTATCGTCTAACGGAAAATTTTTACGTTAAAGGAGAATTAAATGCATGGGGCCTTACTTCTCGCTTCACTCCCCAAGGCGCTTTGTTAACCGACGCCCTTGGGAACCCTTTGATAGAATCAGAAGAGTTTTTAATTTCTGGGTCGATTGGAATTACGTTTAAGTTTTGAATGACCAAGTATTAGGAACGTTTGGTTTGATAAAGAGCGTCTTGTTAAAAGAGGCCTGGATCTAGCCCCTAAGCTAGCGCATGGGTGTCCAAAAGTTAAGGTGATGGACAGCCCCAAGCATCGGCTAGGTCA
>JAHDGN010000258.1 GCA_020627645.1 Akkermansiaceae bacterium | reverse complement strand
CCTCCGGGATCTTAGTCGGACAAGCCGCCACGACCCTCCGGCTCCAACCCAACCACCATCCCTCCCCACTCAGCCAAGCACTCACAACTCACCAGTCAAAATTCACAACTCGGCCGCAGGCCGCAACCCGCCCCGCTTTTCTCACATTTTTAATCTGCCACTACAGACAAGACAAACTACTCTATCCCAATGCCACCCAAAAAAACCTCACCCACAATCACCCGCAATGACTCGCTAGAAAGAGGAATCACCACCTCGCTCAATGACTTCTGCTACCTCTGCAAGAGCCGCCCCGATCGAATTGGCATCGTTTCCGAAGGCGATTCCTGGTTCGCCTATCCCCGCAAATGGATCGCCTTTGGCGCAGACATCAACATCATTCACCACCTTGCCGAAAAAATCGAAAACACCGACCGCGTCAACCTCCTCCGCCTCGCCTCGAACGGAGATGAAGCAGTCGATATGACCTCTGGGAAACAATTTAAAAAACTCTACCGCATCCTCAAAAGAAACCGCCAAAACATTCGACTCCTGCTCTTCTCCGGCGGAGGAAATGACCTCGTCGGCAAAGACAACCTTCTCCCACTACTCAACGACTACCAAGGCTCTCGTAATTTCAAAGACTGCCTCAATCTCACCCGACTCGAACAAAAACTCGACTCCATCACCCTCTCATATCTCCGACTCATCGCCCTCTGCGAAGACCTCGTCCCCGACGCCAAAATCATCACCCACACCTACGACATCGCCAAACCCTGGAACCAAGGAGCCAAATTCTTCTGGGGGCTCATCGAAACCAAACCTTGGGTCTACCCCTATCTAATCCGCCGCAAGATCCCCGAAAAATTCCACCTCCCCATCATCAAATACATGCTCACCCAACTCGGCACTCGACTCAAAAAACTAGAACGCTCTCGTGAAACCAAAGGCCGCCTCGTCGTTGTCCAAACTCAAGGAACCCTCCGACCAGGATCCCAAAAAGACTGGCTCAACGAAATCCACCCCACCAAAGAAGGATTCCACAAAATCTTCAAAAAAATCTACCGCCAAATGCGAATCCACCAACCAGATCTACCCGCCTAAAAGTTTCCAACTAATCCACTTCCATCACAAAAACAATCGAAGCTCCACAACTCGATGTCCCAAAATCTCTTCTCCCTACCTCTCTCCATCATCCTTGTCCTCCTTCTCTGCCTCCCTTCCCAAGGAAAGCAAAAACCAGACATCGTCTTCATCATCGTCGATGATCTCAACGATTACGTGGGCTACCTAGGCGGACACCCCCAGGGACATTCCCCCAACATCGACTCCCTCGCCTCTCAAGGAATGATCTTTCCCAACGCCTACTGCAACTCCCCTCAATGCCGCCCCTCTCGCATCAGCCTTTGCTACGGCATCTCCCCTCACAAAACCGGAACCTATTTCAATGCCAAATTCCCAAACGAAACCAGAATCGCCTCCCCTTCTTTGCCCGAATTCTTCCACGACAAAGGCTACCGTGTCGCCACCGGAGGAAAGGTCTTCCACGGCAACCTCAACACCAAAGGCATCACCAACTTCCCCCGACCAAAAGACCCCAAGCCTCCCAAAGGAAAAGATCTTTTCAACCCCATGAGCGCCCCCAATGACGGATCCCCCCTTAATGTCTCAGACTCACAAATGGGCGACTTCAAAGTGGCCGACTGGGCCATCCAACAATGGAATACGCCCTCCTCAAAACCCCTCTTCATCTCAGCCGGATTCTACCGACCACACCGCCCCCTCCAGGTTCCCCAAAAATACTTCGACCTCTTCCCCCTCCAATCCATCCAGCAACCCTCTCTCCCAAAAGGCGATGACTGGAGCGATCTCCCCCAATTCGCCCGCCAACTCGCCCGCTCCCACGCTCACAAACCACTCCACAACGGGCTCAGTGACCACGAACTCATCCTGCAGCAAAAAGATTGGACCCCTACCCTTCAAGCTTACCTCGCCAGCATCGCTTTCGTAGACCAACAAATTGGACGACTTCTCAAAACTCTCGAAAACAACCCTCGCGGTCGCGAAACCATCATCCTCCTCGTCAGCGATCACGGATGGCACCTCGGCGAAAAAAAACACTGGTGCAAAGCAGCCCTCTGGGAACAAACCACCAAAATCCCCTTCATCATCAAAGCGCCAGGAATCACTCCAAACTCCAAATGCTCACAACCCGTCTCTCTCATTGACGTCTTCCCAACTTTCGCCGAGCTAGCAGGATTCGAGGTCCCAACCTTCCTCGACGGCACTTCCATCAAACCCCAACTCCACAACCCAACCGAGAAACGCCCACCCGCCCTGTCATTCTACGGCGAAGGAAATACCTCCGTCCGCACCGAACAATGGCGCTACATCCGCTACGAAGACGGATCCGAAGAACTCTACGACCACCACACCGACCCAAACGAATGGCACAACCTCGCCCAAAACCCCAAACACTCCGCCACCAAAAAACATCTCGCCTCATTCATCCCACAAAAACGACACCCCGGCCTCAAAGTCCAATCCTGGTTCGATCAATACCAAAAAAAATCATCCCAGAAGTTGCCCTCAAAATAACTTCGCCACTTGCTAACCTCCATCCCCCCGCTACAGTCACGCGCCGTGAAGCAATTAGCACCCATTCGTCTCCTCGTTGCCCTACTGCTCTCCCTCCAACTCATCCCGGCAAACGCTGCCGGCTCTGACTACGAACCCTCTTTTACCAAAGCTGAACACAACCTCGCCAAAGACCAATACGCCCAATTCCCACTCCCCCTCAGCAGCTACGAAGCCAAGGAAACCGAGAATCCCGACTGGGGCATCTGGGACAAACTGAAATACCGCGCTACCCAACTCAATGGCTTCAACCTCGTCGCCACCATCATCTTCCTCTGCGCCATCATCCACACCTTCCTCGCCGGGTTCTTCCTCGAAATGGCCCACAAACATGAAGAAAAACACCGCGAAAAAATCAAAGAACTCGGCCTCACTGCCGAGGCCAAACCACATGAAGACGCCCGCGACGACGTCTCCTTCCGAGCCCATCTCTATCATTTCCTAGGGGAAGTCGAAGCCATCTTCGGCATTTGGGTCCTCGCCCTCGCCTCCGCCGTCCTTTGGTTCTTCGGCATTCAAGGCGACGGCGTCTCCGCTGGTCTCCTCGAACTCAAGAAATACATCGGAAAAGACGTCAACTTTACCGAGCCCCTCTTCGTCGTTGTCATCATGGCCATCGCCGCCACCCGACCCGTCGTCCGCTTCGCCGAAAACATCGTCGATATGGTAGCCAAAGTCTTCGGAGGCACCGTCGCCGCCTGGTGGCTCGCCGCTCTCACCATCACCCCCATTCTCGGTTCCTTCATCACCGAACCCGCTGCCATGACCATTGCAGCCATGCTCCTCGCCAAAAAGTTCTTCGACCTCAACCCTTCCCCCAAGTTTGCCTACGCCACTCTCGGACTTCTCTTCGTCAATATCTCAGTCGGCGGCACCCTCACCCATTTTGCCGCCCCTCCCGTCCTCATGATCGCGAAGCCATGGAACTTCGGCATGGACTACATGTTCCTCAACTACGGCTGGAAAGCCATCGTCGGCATCCTCATCGCCAACACCCTCTACTTCTCATATTTCAAAGGCGAATTCGCCAAAATGAAACCCTCCGCCGACCGCGACATGCACATGCCTCTTCGCTGGGTCGAACGCGAAGACCCCATCCCCGCCTGGATCACCCTCACCCACCTCCTCTTCCTCGCCCTCACTGTCTACTTCGCACACTACCCCATGGTCTTCATCTTCGGATTCCTCTTCTTCATCGGATTTACCCAAGCCACCGGCCACCACCAAAACGACGTTAACATGAAGGGCCCCATCCTCGTCGGCTTCTTCCTCGCCGGACTCGTCATCCACGGCGGCTGCCAAGGTTGGTGGATCTCCGTCCTCCTCACTTCCATCGACAACCAATGGATCCTCATGATCGGCTCCACCGTCCTTACCGCCTTCAACGACAATGCCGCCATCACCTACCTGGCCTCTCAAGCTCCTGGACTATCCATCGGTGCCAAATACGCCATCCTCGCCGGAGCCGTCACCGGTGGCGGGCTGACCGTCATCGCCAACGCACCAAACCCAGCCGGCCAATCCATTCTCGGACGATTCTTCAAAGGCGGAGTTTCTCCTGCCAACCTCGTCAAAGCCGCCATCATCCCAACCATCATCATGGGAGCCTGCTTCATGCTCCTCCCATCCTCCGGAATGACCAAAGATCCCTACAAAGAAAAACCCAAAACCCCAAAAACGGAACAAACCACCCCCGCCTCAGCAACCAATCAATAATTCAACAACTCCACCCATGTTCACAGGACTCGTCGAAGCCACCGGCACCGTCCAACAGCTGTCAATCACCCCAGGAGGCGACGCCAAACTCACCCTTCTCATTCCCTTTGCTCCCGAGCTCTCCCTCGGCGAATCGGTCGCCGTCAACGGCTGCTGCCTCACAGTAGCCGAAATCCACCACGACAATCAAATCACCTTCGCCCTCCTCGGCTCCACTCTCAAAGTCACCTCCCTTGGGGCCCTCCAAGAAAATGACCTCGTCAATCTCGAACGCGCACTCGCCGTAGGCGACCGCCTCGGAGGACACTTTGTGCAAGGCCACGTCGATGCCACCGGCTCGATCATCGCCATCACCCCACAAGGCCCCGACTACACCCTCGAAATCGCTCTCCCCCCATCCATCCACAACCTGTGCATCGACAAAGGCTCTTTTGGATCACCCCACACACTTTCAAAGCCACCAACCTACAACAGGCATCTCCTGACCAAATCGTG
The DNA here is from genome assembly GCA_020627645.1 of Akkermansiaceae bacterium. Classification (GTDB taxonomy): domain Bacteria; phylum Verrucomicrobiota; class Verrucomicrobiia; order Verrucomicrobiales; family Akkermansiaceae; genus SW10. The sequence continues at coordinate 426 of JAHDGN010000258.1, read as the reverse complement.
AATCTCGAGGGCGACCTACTCGCCAAATATGTTCAAAAATTAGTCCCCAATCAGTAACTCTAACGATTTCACCCCAAAAACCACCACCCGATCACCGTAAATTCAACATTCATTCTTGACTCCCAGCACCCCAATCCCTATCTCCCGCCCTCCCGATAACCTTTTCCGATAATAATACCATGGCTCTTACCGAAGTGATTCTCCGCGAAAAAGTTGGCACCCTTGGCGCCGAAGCTGACGTCGTCAAAGTCAAAGCCGGCTACGCCCGGAACTTTCTCATCCCTTTCGGGAAAGCTCTCGAAGCGACTGCCGACAACTTGAAACAAATCGAAGACCTCCAAGTTGCTCGCGCTAAGCGTGAAGCGACCGAGCTCTCCGACGCTCAAGAGCTCGCTGGCAAAATCGCTCGCATGAAGCCGAAGTTCA
>JAHDGN010000257.1 GCA_020627645.1 Akkermansiaceae bacterium | reverse complement strand
GGTCGCTCCACTTTCCAAAATCTGACGAAGCTCATTTCTTGCTTCTCGACCAATCACTAATTCTGATCGCCCCTCGCCCTGTAACCCTAAGAGCCCCGCCAACTGCCACTTCAACGACGCTAACAGATACCTTGCCTCCCAATTTTTCTTTTCCTTCTTCAACCCTTGCTCCAAGGCTTTGATCGACATCTTTAACAAATCCTGCGCTTCTTTCGGCTTCCCCTCGTCTCGCAAGGCCGTCGCTATAATTCCTCGCTGCGACGCCAAATCAACAGTCACTCGAAAATCATCCGGCTTTCTTGAAGACAATTTTTTCAACTGAATCACTCCAGCTCGAGCCAGACGCTCCGCTTCAAAAATCCGTCCCTGCTGCCATTCCGAAATGGCCCGAGCTGCTTCAGCCGAAGCAATCTGATATCGCAATTCGTCCGACGGCTTTTCCTGCTTCTTTGCCAGTGTGGTAAAATGTTTCGCTGCTTCTCCACGCAAACGAGCCGCATTTTCATACGACCCTGCACCCTCAGCTGCCCGGGCCGCATCCAGATACCTGCGACCAACTTCCAATGAAATAATAGCCTGATCCGGATACAATCGAGATAACTTCCGATACTTTTGCAAACTACTCTCAAAACTATCCAAAGCCTTCTTCTCATCTCCCCTTGCCATTCTCAATCGCCCCTCTGCCAACTTCAGTGCCCCCTCTGCCCTTAACTTACCTCCCTCATCATTGACCAAAACCTTCTCAATCATTCCATTGACTCGCTCCAACAAAGAGCCTGTTTCCGTCGCATTCGCCTGAGACTTCAACAATAACAAACGCAAGCTTCCTCGCATCACCATCTTATCTGACAAATCCCCCTCCTCCAAAGCCTCACCCAACAGCTTTTCACCATTCTCAATCTCTCCCGCTGCCAACGCAACCTCAGCTCTTCGCAACCTCAACACCGCAACCTGATCTTTCAGCAGCGGCCTTTTTTCGGCCTCTTTCAACTGAGAATCCAATTCACCAGCCAAAATTTTCAACCTCTCTTTCCTTCCCTCAAATCGAGGCACCCCATCCACCCCCTCCTCCAACAACCAATCCATCAACCGCTCATTCGTCATTTGCGCCATCGCAACCTCCTCCGCCGATTCCTTCATTTCAACATCCAGCCTGGCCTGAATCACATCCCGCTCATCCAACGCCGCCTTTTCTGTCACCATGGCTTCGTCTCGCCGCTCCTTCAAATCAGCAATCTCTGACAAAGCATTCCTCTCATAATCCTCATACTTTCCCTGTCTTCGTGTCGCATCCCACCCCCACAGAGCCTGCGTAACTGCCCAACCAGCCCCCAAGCCCAAGGCCACTATTGAAACAAACTTAAACTTTCGATCAGACCGAACCTTTTTCTTTTCCGCCACTTCCTTGTCCGACACCAAACCTGCATTCACCTTTTCCAAGGCCAAATCTCGATCGATCCGATCAAAAAACCTTGCCACCTCCCGCATATTCCCAGGCCGCCCCAACGGATCCAGCGACAAACAAAACCCCACGATTTCCCGACATCGAACAATCCGTTCATCCTCTACCTCTTCCGGCCAAGTCACCCGACTCTCCCTCTCCAACGCTTCGGCAATCTCCTCCGGGGCAACATCACCAAAAAGTGAAACATCCACCGAATGAACCTTGGAAAATTCCTCCTCAAAGCGCGGAAAGCTTCCCGTCAAGAGACGATAAGCCATCACCCCAAATGCAAAAACATCGTATCCATAACCATCTTCTCTCAAATACCCCTCGGGGTCACGCAACTGCTCTGGAGGGGCATACAAGATCCCATCCCCATAAAAATGACGATGAACTCCCGGCATCAAACCCGTTGCAAAATCAGCAATCAAAAGCTTCCCATCCTTAGCGAAAAAAACATTCCCCGGCTTCAAATTCCCATGCGCAACCCTAGCCGAATGCAAAACCGCTAACCTTCTCGCCAAATTTTCCACAATCCCCCAAGCATCATCCTCCCTTAACTTCGTCATTCCACTCTCCAAGGTCCTCGGAACCAACATCCCTCCATCGCCCTCCGGCCGATCCACCAATAATGGCATCACCAAATAGCTCGGCCGCGAATCAAACGAAAACTCACGAATCGGAACCACAACATCCTGAGCTCCCCCATTCAACACCCTCCGCACGCGCTCACCAATCAAGCTAGCATTCGAAGACATCGAATCAAACACCTTAACCGCACATTTTTCGCCACTGGCCATCGCAGCCTCGTAAACCGAACCTGCCGTCCCTTTGCCAATTTCAGACAAAAACTCATACCCTGCAACTTGTTGACTATCCATCACTCCGAACCTTGCCCGAAAACGTGCGACATCACCCAATTAAAGTCCAGCACCAGGTGCAATCACCTCGTTGGCGCAAAAACACCCCTCACTGATTCTTTTTAGAAGCCGAGGAATCCTCAGGCTGCCCCACTTTTCCCCCATCCTGCTCACGCTTCACAAAAAAGCTCACCTGCTCCAGCTCCAGCGCCAAATCAACACTATTGACCGTCACGCTCTCAGGCACCTGTAAAATCGTCGGTGAAAAACTCAAAATCCCCTGAACCCCCGCACCCACCAAGTCATTCGCCACTTCCTGAGCATTCGCCGCTGGCACCGCCAACACCGCCAACTTCACCTCATTCTTCCGAATAAACCGAGGCATTTCATCCACATCATAAACCGGCACATTAATACCACGCTTCACAACTGCACTCGGCACCGCATCAAAGGCTGCCACTACCCCAAAGCCCTCCTTCTGGAATCCATCATATCTCAACAAAGCCGCACCCAAATTTCCTACTCCCACCAAAATAACTGGCTGCAGATGTTCCCTCCCCAAAACTTCACGAATCGCCTCCACAAGCTCCGAAATCGGATACCCTAAGCCTCGAGTTCCAAAAGCCCCCAAATACCCCAAATCCTTCCTCAACTGAGCCGGATTGACTCCAGCCGCCTTCGCCAAAGTCGACGAACTCACCGTATCCATCTCATTCTCTAGCAAACGCCTCAAACACCGATGGTAGATTGACAACCGGTAAATCGTTTTTTTTGGAATCTCATTCCCCTCCACAACCTAAACTTCGCCCACTGTTAGAAAAAGTCAAGAGACCTTAAAAACTTCCGATCTCTTCCTTTTAACTACCCATTTTCGATCGTATCCTTAAAAAGAACCAACCAAATGGACGAAGAAGAACGGATTGAAGAAATGATGAAGCGTGTCAGACGCCTCGAAATCCGTGCCCGCCGCCTTGCCCACGAGGTCTTTACCGGAGACTACCACTCATCATTCCGAGGCCAAGGACTCGATTTCGATGAATTCCGCGAATACGTTCCAGGAGACGAAATCCGCTTTATCGACTGGAATGTCACCGCGCGCATGCGCACCCCCTTCATCCGCAAGTTCCGCGAAGAACGAGAACTCTCAGTCATCATTGCCGTCGACCTTTCCGGCTCCACCGACTACGGCTCAGAAGACCTTAGCAAACGCGAACTCGCTGCCGAACTCGCCGCCCTCATCGGATTTAGCGCCCGATACAACGGCGACAAAGTCGGCCTTCTCCTCTTCACCAACGAACCCATCCTCTACCTCCCTCCAGCCAAAGGAGGAAAAACCGTTCTCCGCGCCGTTCGCGAAATCCTCTGCGCCCGACCTCAAAACAACCAAACCTCCATCGCCAACGCCGGAAAATTCCTCAACAAGACACTGAAGCGAAAAGGCCTCGTCTTTCTCATCTCTGACTTCATCGACTGGGGATTCGAAAAACCAATCGCTTCCCTGGCCCGAAAGCATGAGCTAATCGCCCTCCAAACCATCGACCCACTCGAAAAAGAAGTCCCCGACGTCGGCAAAGTTCACCTCCGCGACCCCGAAACCGGACACGACATCCTCGTCAACACATCCAACGCCAACACCCGTATGGGGCTCTCAAAACTCTCCCGCCGCTACCGAGAAGGCCTCAAAGACTTCTTCGCCAAAAACGCCATCGATCACACCGAAATCTCCACCTCCGGAGACTACCTCACCAACCTCCACCAGCTCTTCAAACGTCGATCCTCCCGCCAACGCTAAACCATGGAAACCGACTCAATCAACGGCCTTCAACATGGCATCCCCGATCCCGAAGAACTCCTCCCAGGACCTCCCGCTTGGTTCTGGGCTCTCATCATCTTTGCCACCCTCATTACCCTTTTCCTCCTCTTCCTCCTTATCAAACACCTCACAAAAAAATCAACATCCGCCAACACCACCACTCCAATCGACTACTATGGTCCCGCCCTCACCTCCCTTCGCGAACTCGAACCACTGAGTTCCCAGCTTCCGCTCTCCGACATCGCCACCCGAGCCTCGCTCGCGCTCCGCACTTACCTCGCCAAATCAAAATCTGAACCCGCCCTCTACGAAACCACTTCCGAATTCCAGGCTCGCGTATCCACTCAACTAAACGAAGAAACCTCCACTCTCCTCACCGAACTCAATCACGCCAAATATTCCAAATCTTCTACCGACCCCGATCGTTCCCACTCATTAGTAACTCGCTCGATCGACTGCCTCCAAAAACTCCGCGAGATGAACCAACCCACCTCATGAAACTCTTCGACGACTACATCCTCGCCGAGCCATGGTGGCTTCTTCTCCTCCTTCTCATCCCCGCACTCCTATTTTTAGGCAGCAAAACCGGTAACCGCAGCTGGGTCGCTTACCCCACGCTCCGTGTCCTCGGCACCCTCGGATACAAACCGCGCCAAAACCTCTTCCGACTCGCCCCCCTCCTTCTCCCCCTCTTCCTCATCCCTGCCATCATCGGACTCGCACGACCGCAAGAATCCAAAACCCGAACCGCTCGTAAAGCCAGCGGCATCGACATCCTCATTACTCTCGATACGTCATTCTCAATGAACATCCGCGACTACACCGACGAATCAAGCGGGTTTCGAAAAAACGAAAAACGAATCACCGCCGCCAAAAAAATTATCAGCGAATTCATCAAACGCCGACGTGACGACCGAATCGGCATTATCACCTTCGCCGGTCGACCATTCGATGTCGCCCCCCTCACCCTCGATCACCATATCCTCACCTACACCCTCAAAGACCTCGTCCTCATCACCGACGACAACGAAGGAGGAACCGCGATTGGCTCTGCCATCGTCGCCGCCGGAAATCGGCTCGACGCACTCGACGAAAAAAGAAAAGAACCAAAGGAAGATCAGGCAAAACCAGCCAACAAAAACGCCAAAGAAAAAAACAAAAGTAAAATCATCATTCTCG
>JAHDGN010000256.1 GCA_020627645.1 Akkermansiaceae bacterium | reverse complement strand
CAACTAGGAGACCTCCCCGAGCCCAAACCTACCCACAGATTCTGCTGAAGATCCGTTTTTTGTTTGGTGCGAGGTCGATGTTGAGGGACTCCTCAAGTTTTGTTCCATTGAGAGACCAGGTGAGGTGGGCGTTATGGACGTGGATGCTTCCGTGGTTTTGAAGGGTGATTTGAACTGGCAGTTGGGAGTTGGCAGGAATGGTGTCGAGAGGGGTGGTGAGGGAGGTGATTGATGTTTGGACTCCTTCTAGGGGAGGGGGGAGTTTGAGGTCTGCAAATGTGATGTTGGTCTCGGTGTTGTTTTGAAGGTTTTGTTGGATTGTTTTCCAGCGAGAGGTGTCTTCTGGAGTGAGAAATTGTTGTTGTGAGTCGTGGAAGATGATGAGATCGCGGGTTTTGATTGAGTTTGAAGGAAGGTGGGATGCGAGGGCGAATTGCAGGGCCTGGGGGAGGGGGATTCCGCCCAGGTCGGTTTTTTGCTTTTGGACGTCTTGGATGAGGGTTTGACGGTTTTCTTTGTTTAGGGTGAGTGATTGGGGGTGAAGCCAGCGAAGTTCTGCGCCGGCGATGAGGATGCGGACTTTTGAAGAAGAGGGGAGTTCGTTGAGGGTGTTGAGAAGAGCTTCTTTGATCGAGGATTGGATGGGGCGGTTCTTGTGGTCGAGTGAGGTGGTGGAGAGTGAGGTGTCCCAGATGAGGATGGTTTCGTGGGATTTTGAGGAGGTGAAGAGTTTGGAGGTGAGTGGTTGAGCGAAGGTGAGGACGAGTAAGATGATGGCTAGGGATCGAACCAGAAGGAGAACGAAATTGCGTAAGCGTTGGTGTTTTGAGCTCGAGCTGCTGATCGACTCGCGGAGAAAGTCCATGGCGCCCCAGTCGATGGTGGTGGATCGGCGGCGGGTAAGAAGGTGGATGCCGAGGGGGATTCCAGCGGCAAAGAGTGCGATGAGGAAGGGTGAGGCGGCGAACATTAGGCTCTGGGGTGAGATTGGTGTTTGATGAATTTGGCCATGGTCTGGCCAATGGGTTGATCCGTGAGGATGGGTTGGTATCCAGCTTGCCGTTGGAGGCAGAGGGCGCGGAGGTCATCGAGATGTTTTTGGAGGGCTTGCCGGTAGGCGTGAGCTATTTGGATGGGGTTGGCGTTGAGTTTTTCGTTCTTTTCGAGATTGGAGAAGCGGAGAGGGTGTTTGTAGTCGAAGTGGATTTCTTCTGGAGCGAGAGTTTGGATGAGATGGAAGGTGTGTTGACGTGCCGTGAGATTGGAGAGTTCTTTTTGAAGAGGGGGAAGGGGAAGGAGGGCGTCGGTGATGATGAAGATGCGAGATGGGTATCGGAGGTTTTTGGTGAGGAAGTTGATTTGATTGGGGAGGTTTGTGGGTCCTTGGGGTTGTGTTTGATAGATGGTTTGAAGTAGGGTGCTTAGTTGGGTGGAGTTGGATTTGGGGGGGAGGTGGATGGGGTGATTGCTGGCTGCGATGGTCAGCCCCAGGGGGTCACGTTGTTGGAGGATGAGTTTCGCGAGAAAGGCGGCAATTCCAGATGCGTGGTGAAATTTGGAGGAAGTTTCTCCGGTGAAGGCCATGGATCCGCTGGCGTCTAGGAGAAGGATGTTGTTGAGGATGGAGGGATCATCATAGAGTTTGATTTCGAGTCGGTTAGCACGGCCGAAGATTCGCCAGTCTAGGCGTCGGATTTCGTCACCTGGGTTGTAGCTTCGGTGTTCAGCAAATTCGGTGGTGCCGCCGCGGAGTCGAGATCTGTGGGTTCCGGTTCGTCTCCCCAGGGTGGTTTTTTTTGGTGAGAAGGAAATTTTTTCGAGGTAGGCAAGGTCTTCGTGAGTGAGAAGGGATGCAATAATTTGAGGGAGTGGTGGAGGTGGGATTGGGATCATCGGTGTGTTTAGAGAAGGCGATTAATGATGTCTTCAGGAGTGATGCCGTCGGACTCGGCGTTGAAAGAGAGGCCGATGCGGTGTCTGAGAATTGGAGCTGCTAAATGTCTGATGTCTTCGGTTGTGACGTGTGGGCGACCGTAGAGGATGGCGCGAGCTTTGGCGGCTGAGGCGAGGAAGATGCCAGCGCGTGGACCTGCGCCCCAGGCGATTTTGTCACCGAGATCGTCAGGAATTTCCGAGGTGCCGGGGCGTGATCGTCGAACGATGGCAGCAGCGTAGTCGATGCAGGTTTGGGAGATGGGAACTTTGCGAATGAGCTGTTGCATGGAGGCGAGTTGGTCGCCGGGAAGGATGGGTTGTAGATTGACGGGGGTGTTTGCTGAGGCTCTTTCGATGATGAGGGATTCGTCTCGTTGGTTGGGGTAGGAGAGGATGATTTTGAGCATGAAGCGGTCGAGCTGAGCTTCGGGGAGTGGATAAGTGCCTTCGTGTTCGATCGGGTTTTGGGTGGCGAGGACGAAAAAGGGTTGGGGGAGGGGGTGGGTGGTTTGTCCAATGGTGATTTGACGTTCTTCCATTGCTTCAAGGAGAGCTGATTGGGTTTTGGGAGGGGTTCGGTTGATTTCGTCAGCAAGGACGAGGTTTCCGAAGAGTGGGCCTGGTTGGAAGCGAAAGAAGCGTTCGCCTGTTTCGTTGTCGTGTTGGAGGATTTCGGATCCGGTGAGGTCACCAGGCATGAGGTCAGGAGTGAATTGAACCCGACGAAACGAGAGGTCTAGGAGAGAGGCGAGGGAGGAAATGAGTTTGGTTTTTGCGAGGCCTGGGGCCCCTTCAAGAATACAATGGCCGTTGCACAAGAGGGTAATAAAGATCTGTTCGATTTCTTGGTTGAGGCCAACGATGACGTGGGAGAGTTGCTCTTTAAGGTGGTGAAAGGTGTTTGTAATTTGCTGAGCTGTTTCGAGGTCAGTTTCCGGTTGAGAGGGTGATTGTGTGATCATGGGATGATAGGACTAGATGAGAATTATCCTTGGCCTAATGAGGGTAGCTCATTTGTAGGGTTGTTCGTTTTTTATTATGTAAGTTTTTTGTAAGACGTCGCAAATCTTGCAGGTTTGGCGAATTGGTATTAGGTCGGGGAGGGGTGAAGATTGAGTATCCAGATTTACCGGTGGCACGGCGCCGGGAGGAGATTTTGGAAGCGATGCGTCTGTCGCAGGTTGTGGTGGTGGTTGGTGAGACGGGTAGTGGGAAGACGACGCAGTTGCCGAAGATGGCGGTGGAGCTGGCTGAAGCGCTTGGTCAGAAGGGGCGGATTGGTTGTACGCAGCCGCGGCGGTTGGCGGCGACTTCGGTGGCAAGGCGAGTGGCTGAGGAGTGTGGCGTGGAAGTGGGGGGGGAGGTGGGTTGGCAGGTGAGGTTCACGGAGGTTTGTTCGAAAGAGACTCGGGTGAAATTTATGACGGATGGGATCCTTTTGGCGGAAACACAGGGGGATCGTCAGTTGAGGCAGTATGATACGATTATTATCGATGAGGCACACGAGAGGTCATTGAATATTGATTTTTTGTTGGGGTATTTGAAGAGGTTGGTAGACCGGAGAAAGGATTTGCGGGTGGTGATTTCGTCTGCAACCTTGGATGCGGGAAGGTTTTCGGAGTTCTTTGGCAGCTGTCCGGTGGTTGAAGTGGAGGGACGGACTTATCCGGTGGAGGATGTGTTTTTGGAGGAATTTGAAGGAGAAGGTCTGCGGGAGCATGTGTTGCGGGGGGTGGAGTATGTGACGGATTTGGATGCAGAGGGGGATGTGTTGGTCTTTTTGCCGGGGGAGCGGGAGATTCGGGAGTGTGCGGATTTGGTGGATGGGAGAGGGTTTCAGAATACGGAGGTGGTGCCAGTGTATGCGCGCTTGTCATTGAAGGATCAGGAGAGAGTGTTTCGACCGAGTGGAAAGCGTCGGATTTTTATGGCGACGAATGTGGCGGAGACTTCGCTGACGATTCCGGGGATTGTGAGTGTGGTGGATAGTGGGTTGGCGAGGGTGAGTCGCTTTAGTCCGCAGCGGCAGGTGCAGAGTTTGCAGGTGGAGATGATTTCTCGGGCGAGTGCTCGTCAGCGGCGAGGGCGGTGTGGACGTGTGAGGGAGGGGGTTTGCGTCAAATTATATGGGGAAGAAGCGTTTGAGAGGTGTTCGGAGTTTACGGATCCTGAGATTCGGAGGAGTGCGTTGTCGGGAGTAATTTTGCGGATGTTGTCGCTGAAATTGGGAGATGTAAGAGAGTTTCCTTTTATTGATCCACCGAGTCCAAAGGCAGTTGGTGAAGGGTGGAAGACGTTGGAAGAAGTTGGTGCGGTTGTGGGGAAAGGTGAGGTTGAGTTGACGGAGACGGGGTGGCGGTTGGCAAAGTTGCCGGTGGATCCGAGATTGGGGAGGATGTTGGTGGAGAGTGAGCGGCGTGGGGTGTTTGAGGAGGTCTTAATTATTGTGTCTGGGGTATCGGCGATGGATGTGAGGGAGAGGCCGCAGGGGAAAGAAGATCGGGCTGATGAGGCGCAGAGGAAGTTTTTAGACGAGAAGTCGGATTTTGGGGTGTTTTTGAATTTGTGGAGAGGGGTTGGGGAGTTTCAAACGGACAAAGGAAAGTTTCAATCGAATCAGTTGCGCCGATGGTGTGAGCGGAATTTTTTGAGCTATCGGCGGGTGAGAGAGTGGTTGGGGATTCATGCGGAGTTGCGGAGGTCGTTTAGAAAGGAGGGAGCTGAGGGCAAAGCAATTGAGACGGCGGCAGATGTCTATGCAGAGGTTCACAAGTCGATCTTGGCAGGAATTCCGAGGCAGGTCGGGGTCTGGGACAAGGAAAAGAGGCTATACCATGGAGTGGGGAATCGTCAGTTTGCGGTTTTTCCTGGATCGGGATTATTTAAGGGGAAACGGGCACTGTGGGTATTGGGTTTTGAGTTGGTAGAGACCTCGAGATTGTGGGCTCGTAAAGTGGCTGAGATCGATCCGAGGTGGGTGGAGGAAGTGGTGCCTCATTTGTGTCGGAAGAAATATCATTCTCCTTATTGGAATGATCAGCAGGGTGCGGTTTATGGGACGGAGGATGTTGTGTTGGGTGGCGGTGGTAAAGGATCAGTAAGACTGGTCGCAAGATAGGCTTTGGATTTCTGAGACATGTTAACGCTCAATCAGTTTAATGTGGTTGTTATACCAGTTCATGAACAAGGAAATTAGCAGCGAGAAGATCAGATAGATCGATAGCAGAATCAACATACATTCCATGGCACGACCAGTCTGGTTCATCGTAATTCCGCCAATTGTTGAGACCAAGTCCATATAACCGATGGCAATGGCTAACGAGGAATTCTTGGTCAAGTTCAGATATTGGCTGGTTAAAGGCGGGATAATTACCCGTAAAGACTGAGGGATAATCACCAATTGC
>JAHDGN010000255.1 GCA_020627645.1 Akkermansiaceae bacterium | reverse complement strand
GGCGCGCAAAAAATCGTCGACGAAGTCAAAGAGTCAGGCCTTCGCGGTCGCGGAGGTCGATGAAGATGACACCACCGTGGTCACGGGTGGAATTGACCCAGCCGATGAGGGTAACGGTTTCGTCGATGTGTGAGGAACGGAGTTCGTTACAGTGGTGTGTTCTCATTGTTTTAATTTAGTGGAGATGGTTTGTGAAAGTGATTCGTCGTACTGGAATTTTTCTTCTTCGCGAGTGGAGAGGTTTTTGAGTGAGAGTTCGGGGAACTCGCTGCCGATGACGAGAGCGAATGGTGCTCCTGAGGCTTCGGCCATTTTGAATTGTTTGGGGAATTTTGTCGGTGAAAGTGGGTAGGAAATTGAGATGCCTGCAGATCGGAGTTCAGCGGCAACTTTGAGGGCGTTTGGTTCTTGTTGGGGGTCAGCGATGATGAGGAAAAGGTCGGTGGTGGGTTGAGCAGCGATGGATTGCTGCATTTTTTCTAGGGCGTGTGGTGTTTGTTCGATGAGGTTTCGGATGACGACGTCGCCGATGGCAAAGCCCACGGCAGGGAGATCGACTTTGCCATCGGAGAGGGCTGAGACGAGAGTGTCGTAACGGCCGCCGCCGGAGACGGCACGCATGGATTTTTTGGAGTCAAAGACTTCGAACACGATGCCGGTGTAGTAGGCAAGGCCTCGGACGATGGAGAGGTCGACTTCGACGTCATCGCGCATTCCTCGGGCGTTCAGATTGGCGAGGACAGCTTCGAGGTCTGGGCTGAGTTGACCAGGGGAATTGATTGCGGCTTGGACTTGCTCGAGGGTGAGGCCGAGGTTGGGGAGTTTTTTGGCGAATGTGCCGTCTTTGTCGCGTTCGAGTTTGTCGACGATTTGGAGGAGTTCGGCTGTTTGTTCTTCGTCGAGGCCATTGTCAGTGGCGAAATTTTGCCAGTATTTGCGGTCGGATAGGCGGACGACAAAGTCCCCTTGTTTGAATCCGAGCGACCGCATGAGATCGATCGAGAGGGCAATGAGTTCGGCGTCGGCCCCGGGGTTGGTTTCGCCTAGGAGATCGACATTGAATTGGTAGAATTCGCGAGTGCGGCCAGCTTGAGGTTTTTCGTAACGGAAACATTGTCCGATTTCGAACCATCTCATGGGTTTGGGGTAATCACGCTGACAATCGACGAGGAGTCGTCCGAGGGAGGCGGTCACTTCGGGGCGGAGGGTGATATCGCGCCCCCCTTGGTCTTCAAAGCGGAAGAGTTGAGTGCCGAGTTCTCCACCGGATTTTTTGAGGTAGAGTTCGGTGGCTTCAACAATGGGAGTTTCGTATTCGCTGAACCCATATCGTCTTGCGACGTCGCGGAAGGTTTGGAAGAGGTAATTGCGGACGGAGCAATCTTCGGGGCGGAAGTCGCGGAATCCGGGAAGGGTCTGGAAGCTGGATTTGGCCATTTGTGGTGGACGGGAGGATATTGGGGGAGCGGGGGATGTCGAGGGGGATTGATTTACGATTTCAGATTTTAGAGATCAGATTTGTGATTTTGGGCGTTGTCGGGGTTTGGTGAAGATCCAACGAAGTGCGGAAACGATTCCGGTGAATTTGAAGGTTGGATCAAGGTAGGTGTGGATGACGTAGAAACAAAAGTAGTAGAGTCTGGCGGAGGACCACATCAAAATCGCTACGGCGACAGTTTCTGCGAAGAGGTCATTGGTGGTGAGGATGATGAAGGTGCAGAGGGCTAGAATGACGAGGAAGAGGATGGCCTTAATAAGGATCCATGGTTTGGGGAGATCGTCTTTGAGATTCATTAGGGAATGCTCCTAATTGAGCCGGTGGGGATTTTTTGAAGTTTGGAGGATGTAATTCCAAATCAAAGTAGATGGGGTTAGTGCGCGTCTTTCACAACAACTAAGATGCATCTACATTTATTATGCCTGCAAAAGTTTTGGATGGTATCGATTGGTGAATCAATATTAGGGAAGCTGTTCTCTGTAGAAGGTGATATTTGTTTATCGAATGAGGCCCATAAGATATCACCGCGCTTGATGGGGCCTTTGTTGGAAAACGAAAACTTACCTTCGAAAAATTCCTGCACCTGAAGTGACTCTCTTAAGTCATAAACCTTATCGGCAATATACACGATTCCACGGTTTAATCTGTTAATCGTAAGCCAGAGATAGGGGTCAAGTTCGCGTGATTTTGCGTTTTCGCTTTTGACAATGGTTTTCTTACTGTTTCCAGATATTACAATAATTTCAGTTTGAATCTTTTGATAGCCTGAGAAGGTTAGGATCGTCATCCTGTCATTGGAAGTGTAACTAAGAGTTTTTGAAGGTTTTGAAGGTTGAGTCCGACAAGAGGTAAAGGATACCAAAAAAGGAATTAGGATAATCGATTGGGTCAATATTTTCCTTTTCATGGGGTTAAATAGCTAAGAAATTTTGAAGGATTTGTTTTCCGGATTGGGTGAGGATGGATTCGGGGTGAAATTGGACGCCGTGGATGTTTTTGGTTTTGTGTTGGAGTCCCATGATGACTCCGTCGTCGGTCCAGGAAGTGATTTCGAGGCAGTCAGGGAGGGTTTCTTTTTTGACGATGAGGGAGTGATATCGAGTGGCTTCGAAGGGGTTTTCTAGTCCTTTGAAGACGCTTTTTCCTTCGTGATGGATCATGGAGGTTTTGCCGTGCATGAGTTGGTCGGCGCGGACAACGTCGCCTCCGAAGACTTGGCCGATGGATTGGTGACCTAGACAGACTCCGAGGATGGGGAGTTCATCTGCAAAGGATTGGATGACGTCGCATGAGATTCCGGCTTCTTTAGGGGTGCAGGGACCGGGAGAGATGAGGATTCTAGTGGGGGAAAGATCGCGGAGTTCATCTACAGTCACTTTGTCGTTGCGGAAAATTTGCATTTCAGCTCCGAGTTCCCCGAAGTATTGGACGAGGTTGTAGGTGAAGGAATCGTAGTTATCGATGACAGCTAGCATGTTTTTGTGGAGGAGTTATTTTTGGAGGGTTTTTGCGAGGGCGACGGCACGCATCATGGCGGCGGCTTTGTTGACAGTTTCGTTGTATTCGTAGGTGGGGTCGCTGTCGGCGACGACCCCGGCTCCGGCTTGGATATAGACTTTGTCATTTTTGAGGAGGCAGGTGCGGAGGGTGATACAGGAGTCGTGGTTGCCATCCCAGGCGAAGTATCCAACGGCGCCGGAGTAGGTGCCGCGTTTATTTTTTTCGAGGGAATTGATGATTTGCATGGCGCGGATCTTCGGGGCTCCGGAGACGGTGCCAGCGGGGAAGGTCGAGCGGAGGACGTCGTATGAGGTGTGGTCTGGGTGAAGCTGTCCACTCACGTTGGAGACGATGTGCATGACGTGGCTGTATCGTTCGATGATCATTTGGTCATCGACATTGACGGTGCCGGATTGAGAGATGCGGCCGACGTCATTGCGGGCGAGGTCGATGAGCATGACGTGTTCTGCGCATTCTTTTTCGTCAGCGAGAAGGTCTGCTGCGAGGGCATCGTCTTCTTCTTGAGTTTTTCCTCTCCAGCGGGTGCCGGCGATGGGGCGGATGTCGATTCGTCCATCGATGGCGCGAACATGGACCTCGGGTGAGCTGCCGACGAGGGAGAAGTCTGGGGTCTCGTAGACGAACATGTAGGGGGAGGGGTTGATGTGCCGGAGGGCTCGGTAGAGGTCGATATTTGCGCCGTCGAAGTGGGTTTCGAATCGTTGGCTGGGAACGATTTGGAAGGCGTCACCGGCAGTGATGTATTCTTTAGCTTTGGTGACCATGGCTTCGTATTCGGCCTGGGTTGTATTGCTGGTCGGGATGGGAGGTTCGACGTCGGTGAGGCCGTTGAGTGGGGGGACGTGGAGCGGGCGGTCGAGCATGCCGATGATGGCTAGGATGCGTCCGTAGGCGAGGGCGTATGCTTCGTCCGGCGAATTTGCTTCGTCGATCATGGCGTTGGCGACGACAAGAAGGCGGCGGAGTTTGTGGTCAAAGATGACCATGGTGTCGGCGAGGAAGAAGATGGATTCGGGGAGGTCTAGATCGTCGGTGGGAGTCTGACTGACGGTGGGTTCGAATTGTTGGACGGCATCGTATCCAAGATAGCCGACGGCACCTCCAAAGAATGGGGGGGCGTTGCCGTGGGTGACGGGTTGATAGCCTTCCATGAGGCGTTGGAGTTCGTGAAGGACATCACCCTGGCGTGGCCGGATTTCGTCTGGTTGTCCATCGCGTCGGATGGTGACTTCGTTCCCTTTCGAGGTGAAGACCCACCGGGGCTGGCTGCCGACGATGGACCAGCGTCCAGACGAGTCGGTGCTTTCGGCGCTTTCGAAGAGGAAGGCATTTTTTCCGTCTCTAATTTTCAGGAAAGCGGAGACGGCGGTTTCGAAGTCGGCGGCGAGTTGGGCGTAAACAGGGACGACATTCCCTTTGGTGGAAAGGTTGCGGAAGTCCTCAGGTGATGGTTTGACGGGCACTTGATTCACGTGGGGGGAGTTTGGGGAATGTTTGGGGAGGGGAAAGTGAAATCACAGGATATTTGGGGGGAGGGTCTTTTGGGCGCAAGTCGTTGTTAGAGGAGGATGTCCTTGATGATGTGTCCGTGGATGTCGGTGAGTCGGAAATCACGCCCTTGGTATCGGTAGGTGAGGCGGCGGTGATCGATGCCGAGGAGATGTAGAATGGTGGCATTGAGGTCGTGGATGTGGACGGTTCCTGGGGTCCAGTGGTGTTTGTCTGGCTGGGCGGGGAGCGGGGAGCCGTCGGCGTTGACGATGTTGTAGCCGTAGTCATCGGTGCGGCCGTAGGTGATTCCTGGTTTGACTCCTCCGCCGGCCATCCAGGTGGTGAATGCCCTTGGGTGGTGGTCACGGCCGTAGTTTTGGGCCGTTAATTTACCTTGGCAGTAGGCGGTGCGCCCAAATTCGCCTCCCCAGACGACAAGGGTGTCGTCGAGCATGCCTCGTTGTTTGAGGTCGGTGATGAGTGCGGCGCAGGCTTGGTCAATGTCTTTGCATTGGGATTCATGCTCTTTGGGAAGGTTGTTGTGAGCGTCCCAGCCGCGATGGAAGATTTGAATGTTGCGGACTCCTCGTTCGGCGAGTCGTCTGGCGTTGAGACAGCAGGCGGCAAATGTGCCCGGGGTCCGGGAGTCTTCGCCATAGAGTTTGAAAATGGCTTCGCTTTCGTCCGAGAGGTCCATGAGCTCGGGGACGGAGGTTTGCATGCGGTAGGCGAGTTCGTGTTGTTTGATTCGTTCGAGGATTGCGGGGTCGCCAAATTCGCGGTGGCGATCTTGATTGAGGGCGGTGAGGGTATCGAGTTGAGCTCGACGGTCGGCACGGGTGACTCCGT
>JAHDGN010000254.1 GCA_020627645.1 Akkermansiaceae bacterium | reverse complement strand
AAACTCCCCCTTCGAAACAAAGCGATCATGCAATGAGACCAACGCCGTATCTAATCCCGTAATCCCATTCGGAGCCTCAACAAAGGCCTGCGACTTTTCAAACTCAGTATGAGGCGCATGATCAGTCGCAATAATCCGAAAAACTCCGTCCTTCAAACCCTGCAACAACCCAGCGTTATCGTCCCTTGTCCGCAACGGAGGGTTCATCTTATAATGCGTATTATAATCACCAATATCCTCATCAGCAAACATCAGATGATGAGGCGAGACTTCCCCCGAAACCCGAACCCCCCGCTCGTCACGCCACCAACGAATCGTCTCCATGCCAATCGCAGAACTCACATGCTGAATGTGAAGTGTCGCTCCGGTCGCATGCGCTAAACGAATATCACGATCCATGCAGATCTCCTCAGCCAAAGCTGGAGTCCCCTGAACCCCCAATCGATAACTAACCTCCCCCTCATTCATCGCTCTCAGGCCCGCCAATTGAGGATCTTCACAATGACTCGCAAAAAACATCCCAAACTCCGTTCCATACTCCATCGCCCGCTTTAACAAAGCCGCATTGGGAACGGCATCCCCATCATCCGTAAGCATCAAAATACCTGCTTTCTTCAACCCCGCAATCGGAGCCATTTCCTTTCCCTCGCGCCCAACCGTGATACAAGCCGATGTCAGAACTGGAATTCGACACTTGGCCCCCTCATCCAAAACTCGATTCACCACTGTCGGAGAATCAATCGCCGGAGAGGTATTCGGCATCATCACCACTCCAGTCACACCACCATTGATCGCAGACTCGGTCCCATCTAGAATGGTCTCCTTATGCTCCTGTCCCGGTTCCCGAAAATGAACGTGAGCATCAAACATCCCCGGCATGACAAACTGACCAGAACAATCAACCACCTGAGCTCCTTCGGGAACATCCATCACCTCCACCGCCCGAATCTCCCCGTCGACAATCCATACATCAGCCCTCTGAGGAGCATCATCTTCCGTGGCAACTTTGCCGCCTTGTAAAAACAAATTCATGAATTCTTAATCTGTGGTTTGAGAGCAAATAACACCGCCATTCTAGCAGCGATCCCGTTCTCCACCTGTTGCGAAATCAAACACCGCTCATAATCCAATACCGCATCACACAATTCCACCCCTCGATTGATCGGCCCCGGATGCATGATATAGACCCCAGCATCACTTAACCTCTTCAACCGCTCATCCGTAATCCCATAAACCGAATGATACTCGCGATCGCTCGGATAAAAGGCCGCATCCTGACGTTCTTTCTGAACTCTCAACAAATAAACCACGTCTGGGCCCCACTTCATTGCTTCGTCAAAGTCCGTAAACCTCGGAAACTTCGTCTTAGGAACCAAACTCCCAGGCCCACAAAAAGCCACCTCAACTCCCAACTTATCAAACATCGTACTTGTCGACCTCGCCACCCTGCTATGCAAAATATCCCCCGCAATCAAAACTCTCCTCCCCTCCATCTTTGGAAAAACCTCCCGCAGAGTAAATGCGTCCAACAAAGCTTGCGTTGGATGCGCATGTGCACCGTCGCCAGCATTTATCACCGATGCTCCAGTCTGCCTTGCAATCGCAGCTGCTTGCCCCGCCAACCGATGCCTCACCACAATGTAATCAGCCCTCATCGCTTGCAACGTATCAATCGTGTCCCGCACCGACTCCCCTTTTGTCACTGACGACGAAGGAACATCAAAAATCGTCACATCGGCCGATAACCGCTTAGCCGCAACTTCAAAAGACGAAAGCGTTCGCGTACTTGGCTCATAAAACAACATTAAGACGGTCTTCCCCTTCAACGCAGGCACCTTTTTGACCGATCTCGTAAAAAGCTCCTTAAACGGCACCGCCTGATCTAAAAGATGAATAATTTCCTCCTTATCCAACGAGACAATATCAAGGAAATCTTTGTGCGACATAGTACGATAATTTTAATTTTTTATAATTTCGACCGAATCCTTTCCATCCGTCTTCTCTAAACTCACATCAACCCGATCCATTCTCTCCGTCTCCAACCTTTCTCCCACAAATCGAGGCTCAACCGGAATCTCACGGTGACCCCGGTCTACCAAAACAGCCAAATCAACTCGAGCCGGCCTTCCATAATCGAAAAGCGCATCCAATGCCGCTCGAATCGTCCTCCCAGTAAAAATCACATCATCCACCAACACCACCCGTGCATCGTCCACTGGAAAATCAATGGCACTACTTTGCAAAGTTGGATTGCTGCTCAAGTGCTCATAATCATCCCGATACAACGATATATCCAAGACCCCCAACCGAACCTCCACCCCTTTCTTCCTCAGAACCTCAAAAACCCTTTCAGCTACCTCATCACCCCGACTCCGAATCCCTACCAGATGAACTGCCCCCTCCCCATACTCACCATAAATTAGATCCCCGAGTCGCCCAATTGCAGACTCAATTGCTGAAGGATCCATTACCAAACTCATTCGCTGGCATTGACACTATCGAGCCATAAGGAAATTGCAATACCCTCGTCATGATCGCAGGGACATCCAACTAGGGGGAATGAACGATGTTGGCAGGCGATTATAGCCGACAAATTTCATCCAGAGCCCCGAGTTTTCGATTCTCAGACAATTTCTGGCAACCCTTTCGTCGAAAATATCGGGCAAATCAGTCAAGTTTTCCCTAGCTGGATGACCCTGGTCATGGTCGTTCAGCGATAACACCGCCCACTTGCCTCTTGCAAAAATCTCATCGCCTCATCCAGCATCACCAACAAAACATCTAATATAAAGAACTTACCGAAAAAAGGTTAAGACAACCCCTCTTTAAAAATGTTGACTAATCGCACTTAAACAAAAATATGCATGCGCACCTTTAATCCAAATAATGAAATCAACTACAATTGCATTGAACTTACTCATCGCCACGATCGGACTCTTGGGAGCCGAATCGCCTTTTTCTGGAACTGTTAGGTTTGTCCATTCAGATGATCCCCAACGAAAAATACATGGCGCAGACATCATCAAGGGACATCACTCTTTGAGTGTCGCTACTTTTATTCCGACTGACCTATCAGGAACTCCCGTTTTTGGACAGCTGCCAGGTCTTAACCAACGTGATGACAGCCAATTTAAAGACATCCGCAAAACCAGTAACGAAAATCTTTCAAAGGGACACTCTTATGTGGTTAGGCTAAAAAATGGTCACAAATTTCCCGTAATCATTCCAAAGTTTGCCCTCAATCAAGCTGCTGCCCTGCGATATGCCAAAAGAATTGGAATTGCAGTGGGCCAGTTACCTCAACATATGGGTTTAAAGATTCCAAAAATTGAACTAACAAGAGGCAAGGGCGCGTGGAGTGCCCGAAGCGCCTCACCCCAAGGGATTAGGGGAAGTATAGGTCGAATGAAAGAATCGATCGATGAGGGCTGGTTCGAAGAAGCTCTAATGCATGAGATGGCACACATCACCCTAGACCACCTCAAGAATCACCCACGCTGGTTGGCTGCTCAGCGGGCAGATGAAGAATTCATTTCTAGCTACGCCAAAAGATATCCTTCTAGAGAGGACATCGCTTCAACCTACAACGCATGGTTTGTTTTGAGATACCGATCGGCTCGAGTCCCCGGAAATGTTGTGTCAAAAATTGCAAAGACAATACCTAATCGGCTCGAATTTTTTGACTCGCTCAATCTAGACATGTCGAATGTCCAATCAGACAACACTCTTATATCCGTTGGAGACGAAATCCTCCCCTCTCTAAGGTCTGTCAACAAGTTCGTATATAGCGTCCGGAATTACCCAACCATTGAGGTTTGGCGATTCGGCAATAATGCGCCGCGTACCGCTTTCACAGTGGGCGGGAAGAACGATACCATGGATAGATCCTTCGAAAACGGTTTCCATTTATGGTCCGATAAACATGGGCTTCTCTGGTCCGACCAGTTTCGATTTCCACATGTACGAAAGGGTGACGAATGGATTTCTCTATCAAAGCTTAGGTAACCTCTATCAAAGCTTAGGTAACCTCTATCAAAGCTTAGGTAACCCCGCTCATACTATCCCGTTGTTGTTTTTTTGGGGTGGATGTATGCTAAAACTCACATCCACCCCAACATCACCAAAACTAGAAGGTTGAAAATTCTTATTGGGAAAGACGGACGCTAAAAATGCATCTTCCCAATGTCCCCTCGACGCTGGCTCCCATCAAAATCAACTTTTGCCGCCTCCGCATGCGCTTTCTCCACGGCCTCCTCTCGAGTTTCCCCACCCGCCACGACCGCCAAAACCCTTCCCCCATTTGTCACCCAATCCCCATCCTGCCTCTTGGTCCCGGCATGATAAACCCTAGCCCCCTCCACTTTTTCCAAGCCATCAATCACATCACCTGACCTCGAACTCTCCGGATAACCAGCCGAAGCCAGAATACAACAAACCGACCACCCCTCATCAAAACTTAGCAGCTCCTTCTTTAAGTTCCCCCTCGCCCCTTCCAAACAAAACGTTGCCAGATCTCCAGAAATCAACGGCATCACAGCCTGACACTCTGGATCTCCAAATCGACAATTATACTCGATCACCTTCGGCCCATCAGCCGTCAACATCAGTCCGAAATACAAAAACCCCTGATAGTTCAAACCATCCTTCTCCAATCCCGCCACCGTCGGAGCCACCACTTCTCGCTCAATTCTCTCCAACATCTCGGCATCCACCAGCTGACGACTTGCCACTGCTCCCATGCCTCCTGTATTCGGCCCCTCATCCCCCTCTGCAATCCGTTTATAGTCCCGAGCTGGAGTCAGCACCAAAAATTCAGGACCACTCACCGCCGCAAATATCGAAACCTCCGGCCCGACCAAACACTCTTCAACCAATAATCTCCCCTCTCCAAACCTCCTCTCCTCCATGACCTCCTTCAAAAAACGTTCGCCCGCTTCTTCATCTTCACAAACCGCTACTCCCTTTCCTGCCGCCAAACCATCAAACTTCAAAACGGTCGGATAAACTCCCCCAATCGCCTCTCTAGCCTCATCCGCTGTCGCGCACCCCACCGCAGCTCCAGTCGGAATCCCGTGACGCTTCATAAACTCCTTCGCAAATTCCTTACTAGCCTCCAACTGCGCCGCCTCAAAAGGAGGCCCCCAACAAGGAATCCCAACCCCTTGACAACGATTCGCCAATCCCTCTCCAGTCACCAAATAACTCTCCTCCCCGGCCACACATAAATCAATTCCCTGACGACTCATCCACTCAATCAAAGAATCCAAGTCATGGGCATCTACTTGACCAGATCCCTCAAGCTCAAAAATCGCATCGCTACCAGGAAAGCAAAAAACCTCCACCTTGTCTCCCGATTCCTTCAAAGCCCGAATCAACGCATGCTCACGTC
>JAHDGN010000253.1:3631-5446 GCA_020627645.1 Akkermansiaceae bacterium | reverse complement strand
TTCAATAAAATAAGATGATTCCCCTGAGCCACATAAACCCCCTCAGGAGCAAATTCAAAACCCGTCGGCAAATGCAACCCATCTGCAAAAACAATCTCCCGATCCGCCCGACCATCCCCATTTCGATCCTCCAAAATAATTAACTTATCATCAGACCTCGCATCTCCAGGTCGATAGTGAGGATATGATGGCATCGTTGCCACCCACAATCTTCCCGCATTATCAAAAGACATCTGAACCGGATTCGCCAAATTTGCAAATTGCTTCTCCGATGCAAATAATTCCACCCGATACCCTTCAGCCACCTTCAAAGAATCAACCGCATCCTGACCATACAGATACTTCTTCCCTCCATTCTTCTTACTCTTACGAAAATTTGTCTCCACCTTTGGTAGCTCTCTCGTTTGAGCATCCGCTGCCAATAAATCGAACTTTTCACCCTTCGCCTTCGCCCAAATAGCCCGATCTCGATTCACTACCATTTCCTCCAATTTTTTAAGCTCATCAGGATAATTGACCGGACCAAAAGGGCCATATCTCCGCCCATAAACGTGAACCCCATTAGGAATTTTAAACAACTTCTCCCACATCCAATTCTTTTCCTTCACCTCCTTCAAAACCTGAGCGACCTTCACCTTTCTCTCCACCCTGCCAAAAACCCCGTCAACAATCAACGGCGCCAACTTCTCATACCCCGACATCTTCAACAACGCCCCATCTCGAGTATCATTCACCTTTCCATGCTCAAACCACTTCGACGTCGGATAATACAAATCAACAAACCTCACCCCCAAATTCGCAGCCACCTCTGCCATCACCCCAGAATATAACTCCAAATTCTCTCTCACCTCATTCGCATGATCTGATACACCTTCAAAAGAAATAGGTGAAACAAGGACAATCTGCAAACCACTTTTCCCATCGTATTCCTTTCCCTTCAAATATTGTAAATACCCAACCAACTCTGATCGAAAATTTTCAACACGCGCCTTCCCTCCAAAAGATTCATTAAAGCCAAAAAAACAAAGTACAACCTGAGGACGGATTCGGTCCAACCACTCATCAGCTGAAGGAAATTTCCCCGCTCCAACATGTCCCGACCCCCATCGATCCTTCTTTTTTCGACAATGGAGAATGAAATTTTTCCGCTCCAGGAAAAGCCCATGGATTCGAACGTGCTGAATGAGGTCGAAACCCAGGAGTATGCCCCTCGTCACAAAGATTCCGAATCACCACCTCCTGACTAGGATACCTCGCATGAATTTCAGCCTCAAAGTAACCTGACTGCATCATTCGAGAACCCAACCCATTTCCAACTAAAACAATCCGCCCCCCCTTTTTCAACTGAACGACCTCACCTTTAGCATTTCCCAAAAAAGCGAAGACAAAGAAAAAGAAACAAAAAAAATATTGGATCATCATAGCCAAACCTCTCACTCAAGACGCACAAAAATGAGGAGATCTATCGATTACCGTTCTCAAAAAAGCATCTCTATCCCGGATATTTCATGAAGCAGATGTGATGAGCTCTCAGGATTGGAGGTCTAGGAAGAGCAAGCGATTACCGATCGCTCAACACCAATGTAAATAAGATCAGATTGATCTCCCTTCTCCAAAAAAAGAATTTTTCTCTCTTGCCCCCTAAATATCTTGTTAGATTATTCTGACCATGATCCCCCCTCCTCAATCAAAAAACGGCAGTCCATTATCTCCAACCCTAAGCGACCGGAAATCCATCTCCTTGATTTCCGTCACCGCACTCACCCTCTTCCTAAACAGCTGTAAAATTACAGAAAACAACTCTCCTCCCCCCTC
>JAHDGN010000253.1:1842-3621 GCA_020627645.1 Akkermansiaceae bacterium | reverse complement strand
ATCGAGTCAACACCCCAAGGCAACTCCCTCTCCCGTGACGAATGGGGTCACCGCCCCGGCCCTCAAGGATTCAGAACCGTCATCATCGATGCCGGACACGGTGGACACGACAGCGGCGCCATCTCAAAAACCACCGGACAAACCGAAAAATACCTCGCACTCGACACCGCCCGAAGACTCAAAAACAAACTCAGCAATGACTTCCAAGTCATCATGCTTCGCGAAACAGATCGCTTCATTGATCTCGACGAACGAGTCCGCCTCGCCAGCCAACGAGACAGCGCCATTCTCCTCAGCTTGCACTACAACTCCACCGGAAGCGGCCGAGGGGCCACCCGCGGCCCCGAAACCTACTACTGGCGAGTCGACTCCCACGGCCTCTCCACCCGAATCCAACGCGCTATGGAATCCGTCGTTCCTATCAAAAATGGCAACCTCGGACTCCGACGCAGACGACTCCGACTCACCAGAAATCCCAACGTCCCCAGCGTTCTCCTCGAATTCGGCTACCTCTCCAACCCCGGAGAAGCCAGGCTTTGTTCTGATCCCTCCTACCGTGACCGACTCGCCGACAGCATCGCCAAAGCCATCAAAACCCAAGCCAAAATAGGAGACCAAGACACCGGTCCCAAACCCACCCCTCTCTGGCAACCTCCCTCACGCCCAACAGACCCTCCAGGGTCTTAATGAAGCTCCCTAAAAGCCCTGCTCATCATCATAAAACTCTCGGTGTTTCAGCCCCATCAACCGCCCCATCAACCTTGTCAAGAGCAACAAGACCCAGAAACCCCATAGCGCAATTGCTGCCAAACAAGCGACAGCAAGTGCCATCATCATCATACCCATCTCATTGTAATCCAATATCCCCCCCACAAAAATAACGCCCACAAAAACCACCAATGGAGCCAACAAAATTCCCACCACTTTCAAAAGTGCTCTGCCTTTTTCCATCATTTTAAGGAATAACGTATGGTAAAGCCTGAAACAGGCTCGAAACAACAAATTTGAATCTCCGAGCATTCCACCAATCAAAAAAAACTCCAAAAACATCCACTTGCACCGGCGCTCAATAAGTGTTCTAATGAACAAACTTTGAGCACTCCTAAAATCCAACACCTCCAAAACCAACTGCGCGAAAAATTCCCCGCAGCCCATCGCCCCATTCCCCAGCTCACCTCCCCAAAACAAGCAATTCACCAATCCCCACCCACCAAGCTACCCCCACTTCCCCCGGGGCAAATCTCCGAAATCATCTCACCCCACCCTTCCTCCGGAGCCTCCCTCATCATTTCCGAACTGCTCGAACAAAAACGAGACCTCCCCCTCGCCCTAATCGACGGTCGCGACACCTTCGACCCCGCCTCTTACGGCAACAAAAAATGCCGCCAACTCCTCTGGGTTCGCTGTCACAAAACTCACCAAGCCATCCAATCAGCCGACCTCCTCTTAGGCGACGGTAACCTCCCCCTCATCCTTCTCGACCTCCATCTTGTTCCCGAACGCGAACTCCGCCAAATCCCCAACGCTCACTGGCATCGTCTCAAAATTCGAGCCCGCGAATCCGGCACCGCCCTCACCGCTCTCACCTCACGCCCTCTCATTCCCACACCAAACCAACAACTCACCCTCACCACCCAATTCACCCTAGACCACCTCGAACTCCTCCACCCGCAACTCCAAATCCATCAAACCCAAACCTCTCAATTTCAAGCGCTCTAAAAAAATCAATCAAACCTCTGCGTCACTCTGGGACCTCTGCGCCTCCGCGGTAAAAAACCC
>JAHDGN010000253.1:0-1742 GCA_020627645.1 Akkermansiaceae bacterium | reverse complement strand
AAAAAAACCTTCCAAACTTTGCGTCTTAGCGCCTTTGCGGTTCACCCCCCATCAACCAAAGCCCAATCAAAAATCTAAAATCAAATCTCTCAAATCGTAAATCCCATGTTTTCCGCCCTTCACTTCCCCGACCTCCCTCTCCACTGCCTCCTTCGTCGTGACGGAACCCCTCCCGACCAGCCTGCCGCCCTCCTCTCAAACACCTCTCGACAAAAATCCCACCTCACCGCCACCAACCACGCCGCCCGACAACACCAAATCCACCCCGGACTCCTCACCACCCGAGCCCTCGCCCGTTTACCCGAACTCCTCCTCCTCGACCCAGACCCCACGACCCAAAAAACCGCCCTCCAAGAAACCACCACCTTCATCGACACCCTCGTTCCCGACTTTGAACACAATCACCTCGACACCTACATTCTTGACCTCTCCACCCTCCTCCACAACACCCCACAAGACTGGGCCTCCCAAACCCTCCACCTCGCCAAAACCACCCTCCACCTTCCTCTCCACATCGGCCTCGGCCCCACTCCCGACCTCGCCCACCTCGACTCCCTCCACCACCACAAATCCCCCCACCAACTCAACCTCAACGACCTCAAACACACCCCCTCCTTCCCCATCCCTCAATCAGACACCCTCAAGCTCTGGGGAATCCAAACCCTCCAACAACTCGCCAACCTCCCTCGACAAGGACTAGCCGAACGACTCGGCCCCCAAACCGCTCTCCTCCACGATATCCTTCACCAAAAACACCACCGCCTCCTCACCCTCCACCGCCCCTCTCAAACCTACCAAATCCATCACAGCTTCGAACCACCCATCGAAAACCATCAACCTATCCTCTTCATCGCCAAACGCCTCATCCAAACCCTCACCAATCGACTCCGCCACCACCAACGCGCCGCCGCTTCCCTCCACCTCACCCTCGCCTTCGACAACGGCTCCGCCCATACCCGACACCTCCACCTTTCCGAACCCACGCTCACACCCGAAATCCTCCACCGCACTCTCCACACCCACCTCGAAACCCTCACCATCCCTGCCCCCATCATCGAATTCCACCTCCGCCTCACCCCCACCCTTCCTCTTCACTCCCAACACCAACTCTTCCAACGAGGCCTCAAAGACCCCAACCAATTTTCCGACACCCTCCAACGCCTCGCCACCCTCGTCGGCCCCAACCGCATCGGCATTCCCCAAATTCCAGACACCCATCGTCCCGACACCACAACCCTCTACCCTCCCCAGAGCCCTCCCCTCAACAAAAACCAACCTCATTCCCCCTTCCTCACCAACCTCCCCCTCAACCGCCACCGCCCCCCCATCCCCATCCACGTCGCCTCCGAAAAACGTGGCCCCTACCACTACCCCCTCGCCCTCCTCACCGGCCCCCACCAAGGCCCCATCCAACATACCCGAGGCCCCTTCTCCCTCAACGGCTCCTGGTGGGAAAACCACTGGCAACAACTCCAATGGGATATTCAACTCCCCAAAAACCTTCTCCTACAACTCACCCACATTCCCCCCACCACCTGGCACCTCACCGGCACCTACGCTTAACCCAGATATTTCATGAGCCCCCACCACCAAAAACCCTCATAGAAGTCCCCCAGCCAAATCAACATCGGTCTCATCTTTAACCAAGGACTCACCAGTCATTCCATTTGCCGCTCGAAGCAGCATCTCCTATAAAAGCAAATCGCCAAAAGCAAAAAGCCACCGTCGAAAACTTTCAGCCC
>JAHDGN010000252.1 GCA_020627645.1 Akkermansiaceae bacterium | reverse complement strand
GATGTTAATATCAGTGGTCTTGGATGGGGGGAGGAGGGGAGCTATTGGGAGGTGGGTTGGGTGGATTGGTTTTGGAAGTGGGCTTTGGTTTGGCCGAGGAGGAAAATGGAGCCGGTGAGGAGGGTGAGTTTGTCTTGGGTGGCGTCGAGGGCGGATTGGAGAGTTGGGTGGATGGTGGAGGGAGTTGTTGTGTGATGGGTTTCGGGCGGGACTCCGCGAGGGGAGTCGACGGGAACGAAGTGGCAGTGGGCGGCGATGGGTTGGAGGATTTCGAGGATTTGAGAAGAATCTTTGTCTTCGACGGATCCGAAGATGAGCTGAGCTTTTTGGTGAGGGTATTGTTGTTGCCAGGTTGTGATGAGGGCTTGGGCTGAGTGAGGGTTGTGGGTGGCGTCGATGATGAGGTTTGGAGTGAGGTGTTCGAAGCGGCCAGGCCATTGAATATTTTGAAGGGCGTGTGAGACGGTATCGAAGGAGAGATGGTACCCGGCAGCGGTGAGAGCTTCGCAGGCGAGGGCTGCGTTGTCTTTTTGGTGCGGGCCGGGAAGTGAGATGGTGTAGCCGTCGAGGGGGTCATCGACGAAGGTGAGGGGGGCTCGAGTTTGGTTTGCGATTTCTTTGATGGCGGTGGTGGCCTCCGGGGCTTGGGGTGCTGAGATCAGGGGTTTTCCTTCGATGGCGATGGCTGCTTTTTCGCGGGCAATTTGGTCGAGGCTGTCGCCAAGCCATTTTGTATGGTCGAGTGCGATTGGGGTAAGAACGCAGACGTCTGCGGGGACCGCGGTGGTGGCATCGAGTCGCCCGCCCATGCCGGTTTCGAGGATAATGAGTTCGCAATTTTGGTCACGGAAGTGACGCATGGCGAGAGTGAGAGTGAGTTCGAAGAAGGTGGGGTGGTGTTCCCAATCTTGAACGAGTTCTTTGAGGGCGACGAGGTGATTGGTCGTGGTTTCGGGCGTGATGTTTTGTCCGTTGATACGGATTCGTTCGTAATATTCGACGAGGTGAGGTGAGGTGAAGAGTCCGGTTTTGAGGCCGAGGGTGCGGGCTAGGGAGTCGATGATGGCGGCGGTTGATCCTTTCCCGTTGGTTCCGGCAATGTGGATGACTTTGGTGTGATGGTGAGGGAAGGCGAGGTATTGGCGGAGCAGGCGAGTGGGGGCTTCGAGGCCGAGTTTGATACCGAAGGTTTGGGTGGAGTAGAGCCAATCGAGGGCTTGTTGATTTTCAAGTTTCAAGATGGAAAATCGAAGGTGTGTGGGGGGCTTGAGGAGACGATTTTAGATTCGCTTTTTCCAGGGGCCATTGATGGCGATGGTGAGTCCCTCGGCTTGCATGTTGACGAAGAGAGTAGAGCCATCGGGAGAGAAACAGGAGCCGGCGAATTCTGCTGCGCTCGTGGCGTTTCGAGCGATGTTGTAGATTTGGCCTTTCTTGGTGATTCCTCGGACGTGAGGCTTTTTTCCTCGGTGTTGTTGAACGAGGTCTTCGCAAATGACGAGGTCACCCCATGGTGCGGCACATAAGTTGTCGCCGTTTGTGAGAAGGTCGTCTTCGGTTGGCTGAAGAAATAGTTGAAGGTGATCGGAGGTTCGGCCGGGTTTGAGGCGGAAGATTTGTCCTTGGGCTTTGGGTCCGCCATCGGTGCAGCAGAACCAGATGGTGCCATCATGAAACCAGATTCCTTCGCCGCGGGCGAAGCGAGCAGCACCTCGATTGAAACCTTGGTACCTGAGGTCGTTGTCTGGGGAGTCGAAATCTTTGAGGGTGATCCAGCGGGTTCGGAGGGTCTTGCCTTCTTTGATGGGTTTTGCTGAGCCACGGTAGTTGCGGAGGTCAGCGGATTTTTGTCCCGAAATACAGAGGGCTTGGAGTTTGCCTTCTTCTAGATTTCCTTTGCGTTTTGGGACGAAGCGGTAGAGGAGTCCGTCGTTGGTGTCTTCGGTGAGGTAAACGATGCCGGTTTTGGGATCGAAGGCGACGGCTTCGTGGCGGAATCGGCCAAGTTTTTTGAGTGGTTTGGCTTTTTGGAGTTTGCCGTCGTCGGTGGCTTTGACTTCGAAGCAATATCCGTGTTTTCGGCCTCTTTCGGAAGTGAGGTCGATGGTTTCTTCGCAGGTGATCCAGGAGCCCCAGGGGGTCATGCCGCCTGCGCAATTACGGTCGGTGCCAGTGAGGGAGAGGAATTCTTTGACGACTTCTTGTTTTTTGAGGTCGTAGACGATGTTGGTTGTTCCGCCGATTTGGGGAGGGTTTCCTTTTTCTCCCATATCGTAGGAGTATTCGCTTTTAAAGTTAGCGGGAATTTTACCTCCAGGAAAGGGGGATTGGCGTTGTTGACCGGGGCTGAGTTCGTGGTTTCGGACGAGGATCACTTGATTGCGTCTTTTCCCAGGAAAGCAGGCCATTCCGTCGGGGATCCCTGGTACGCGGAGGCCGTCGCTCATTTTGTCACCACGGCGAGAGATGACTTTGTAGGTGAAGTTTGCTGGGAGATCGAGGATCCCTTTGGGATCTTTGACGAGGGGGCCGTATGGTTCGATGACTCGGGTGGCGGTTTTACCGTGTAGGTATTGTTGGAGCCCTAAGAATCCTAGGGTTGCGGCAGAGGTAGAGAGGAATTTGCGACGTTCCATAGGTTGCATGGTCCCTTATTTTGATGAGAGCGCAAGTTTTGTCTACCCGCGGACTAGGGTGAGGATGGCAATTTGTGAGGCACCATGTTGTTTGAGGATGCGAGCGCATTCATGTCCGGTGGCTCCGGTGGTGAAGACATCGTCAATGATGAGAAGGTTTTTGTCTTGGATTTTTGACCGGGCCAATTTTTTGACGGTGAAAGCGTTTCTGAGATTTTGGAGCCGTTGTCGTCGAGTGAGTCGAGTTTGAGTGGGGGTTGGTTTGGTCCGAGCAAGGGGATTTAGCAGTGGGAGTTGGGCTATTTTTGAGAGTTGCAGGGCGAGTTCGTAGGATTGGTTTCCGTGGCGCTGATGCTGTCGGCGCCAATGGAGGGGGATGGGAATGAGGGTTGGGTTGGGGAGGGATTTGAACCTGAGATCGTCTGTGAGGGTTTGAGCCATGAGTTGGGCAAGGTGGTGGGCGAGGTGGAATTTTTTTTGGTATTTGAGTGCGTGGATGAGTTGGAACGAGAGGTGATGGCCGTCGAGAGCGGAGGAGGCAAATTGGAAGGCGAATTCGATATCGCGGCAGTTGGAGCACTCGATATGGTCGGGAAGGTTGCCGTCGAATGGTTCGGAACAGGTTTGGCAGTGAGGGGATCGAATTTTAGGCAGTTTGGGGAGGCAGCTGGGGCAGAGTGATTGTTTTTTCCGAAGTGGTTGATGACAGAGTTCGCAGGCGGGGGGGTAGAGGAGGTCGAGAAGTTCTTCGTGAAGATGAGAACATCGATTTGTGATAGTTTTTAGTGATATTTTTTGGAGGAAATTGATGTCGTGATTGCTAGTGCATTCTCACTGACAGGGAAAGAAAAGTTCGTTGGGCGAATAGCAGAGGGAAGCTGTCTTTTGCGGTTCGAGTTTCAGATTCGTTGGGGCGAGACAGATTGAACACTGGGCTCCATGATTTGAGGTCCGGGCTGGTCAGGGGGGTATATATGATTCCTGGTGCAGAGGCATGATAGGTGAGTTGAAGATCGTTATCTGCGATCGAGACTTGGGGCAATGATTGAGAGACATTCTGATCTGGATTTAGTCCAAGAGCATAGCTGAGGAGTAATGGATGGCCGTCACCGTTATGGTCTTTCGACATGTCGATCTCGGGATCCAGTCCATGAGATCTCAGCCATGATTCAGCGTAAGCGTTTGGGGAAGTAGAAATCATCTTACAAGGGAAGCCAGCCATGGTTGGGGTGGGGAATCCGGTTGAGCCTTCTCTGAAGTAGAAAGAAAAGGTTGGATCAAAGGTCATCTCGAAAATCGGATCTCGGGTGGTGTAGGCCAAAATATCACGGGGAGCGTTTGATTCGAAGGTGATGGATCGAAGGGCAAAGCAGCCGTAAAAGGGGAGGGTGCTTTCTGGATTGATATCCCCTTCGATCGTGATGTGCTGGAGATTCTGGCAGGATTGAAACACTCCAAATCCGAACGTTGTGTTCTCGCCCCGAATTGTTGCGGTGGTGAGTCTGTTGTTTGCGGCGAAGGCTCTTTTCCCGACTGAAACGAGATTCGGCGGGAGAGTGATTTCTAGGAGATCGCAATGATCGAAGGCTCTTTCTCCGATGGAGATTAGGTTCTCAGGGAGATTGATTCTCGGAAATGAATTTCCGAGAAACGCTGCGTTGCCGATTGATTGGACGGATTGTCCCAAGTTAATTTCTTTGACGTTTGTGAGTGTATTGAAGACCCCGTCTCCGATGGTTAGGACGGTGTCAGGAACGGTGATCGATGTCAGTCCGTTAGCTGGGTAGAAGCCGTTTCCTCCGATGGCGGTCACCGGTTTCCCGTCGATATGAGAGGGGATTTCGAGGTGGCCGGTGATTCCTGAATCGTCAAAATCAGTGATGGTTACGGTTTGATCGACAATCTCATAGGTGTATGGCCCAAATTGATTTGCTGCTGCCTTTGTGCAAAAAATGAGGATCGCGATCATTTTCATAAAAACCTGATAAATCGAGCGCAACAAGTTAGAGGGGATGATTGAAGAATCAAGGAATAAGATTTTTGTTTATTATCGTTAGTAATTCAGGGTTGGTTTTTTTTGAGGTTTCACCGATTGTCGGGCATGACGCGTCACGAGTGGAGAGAGCAAGAGGGGGAGGAGGTTCGCTTCTGGCGGGCAAATTTCCATGGGGGAGATTTTTCGCTTTATACTAGGACGAAAGAGGATCCGGATTGGTTAAAGTTAGATCCTCCATCGGTGGGGGATTTGGAAAAATTGCGAGAGGTTTTGTGGCGTAAGTATCAGCGGAAGAGGTGTCCGTGGAAGTTCGTGGCTAAGGTAGATCAACTATTGGGAAGGCCGGATGCGAGCAAGGATTGAAGGTTGGGTTGAGGCTGATTTGCGACATGGCTGGCACCCATTTACTGATCAGGAGTTGTGGGAGCGTGAAACGCCAATTGTGATTGAGAGGGGGGACGGGGTGTGGTTGTGGGATGTTGAGGGGAGGCGATATTTGGATGGTAATTCGAGTATTTGGACGAATGTGCATGGTCATGGACATCCGTCGATTGTGGGTGCTTTGCGAAAACAAGCGGGGGAATTGTGTCATAGTTCGTATTTGGGATTAGGTAACGTGCGGGCCAGTGAGTTGGCGTTAAAATTGTGTGGATTGGTGGGTGGAGGGGAATTGTCGCGTTGTTTTTTTTCGGACAATGGGTCTACGGCTTTGGAGGTGGCTTTGAAAATGTCTTTGCAATGGAGAGAGCAGAATGGGGAGGATCGTAGTGGGGTGGTGGCTTTTGAGAATGCTTATCATGGCGATACTTTAGGAGCTGCTTCGGTTGGTGGGGTG
>JAHDGN010000251.1 GCA_020627645.1 Akkermansiaceae bacterium | reverse complement strand
CACCAAGCAGGACAACGCCTCGACGCCTTCCTCGCTGAACAACTCCCTGAACTCTCTCGCTCAAAAATCCAATCTCTCATCAAAAATCAACACATTCTCCTTAACCAAAAGCCCACCAAAGCCAAATCCCCCATCAAAATAGACGACCAAATTCACGTTCACATCCCCGAAGAAAAACCGCCCGAACTCATCCCGCAAGATATCCCTCTTTCAGTTCTCCACGAAGACCCCCATCTCATCATCGTCGACAAACAACCCGGTCTCGTCGTCCATCCCGCCGACGGCAACCCCGATGGAACCCTAGTCAACGCCCTCCTCCACCACACCAAAGGAGAACTCGCCTCAGACGCCGGCCAAATGCGCCCCGGCATCGTTCACCGACTTGACAAAGACACCTCCGGCTGTATCGCCATTGCCAAAACCAACCCCTCCCTCTCCCACCTCACTTCTCAATTTGCAGAACGAAAAACCACCAAACTCTACCTCTCCGTCGCTCAATCTCCCCCCAAACAACCTCATCAAACAGTATTCAACAACATCGCACGCCACCCCATCCACAGGCAGCGAATGGACGTCTGCAACCCCGGCTCCGGTAAACCTGCCATCACCGACCTCCACCTCCTCCACACCGCCCCCGATGGAACCTCTCTCATCCTCTGCGCTCTCCACACCGGCCGCACCCACCAAATTCGAGTCCACCAAAGATACCTCGGTCACCCCCTCCTCGGCGATCCCATCTACAGCAACCCCTCCCGACAAGTGATCAAAGCCTCTCGCCTCATGCTTCACGCCTGGAGACTTGGCGTTACCCACCCCCACTCCGAAGAATGGCTCCAGCTCGAAGCCCCCATCCCACCCGAATTCTCACCCTGGACCAATCAAGTCACCGAACGCCTCGAACAAATCCGACACATTCGGGACTCGTCCCAATTCGACGCCCTATGGTAAAAAAAACACAAAATTCTACGCACAAAATCACAATTTAGAGTCAAACTCCACAAAGCAACACACCCAGCAGCCCACATCGACAGCCCAACCAATGCTCAAAGCCATCAAACGTCGCTACAAACGCTCCGCTAGAAAGTTTTACCGCTTCCTTCGCAGCCCCAAGCTACGCAAATACAAGTGGCTTCAAAAGATCGTCACCCCGATGTTCGAGCGCCAATACTGGCAACCGAGCCGACGGACCGTCGCCAAAGGTCTCGCAATCGGACTCTTTGCCTCTCAACTCCCCATCCCGGGACAAATGATCCTCGCCGCCATCTGGGCCGTCTCACTTCGTGGCTACATCCCCATCGCCATTGCCGGATGCTGGATCACCAACCCCATCACTCAAGTCTTTGCCATCCTCCTCCAAGAACAATTTGGAGACTTCCTCCGCAAAACCCTGCATATCCCGGTTCACCCCTTCATTGAAGGCATTCAGATCCCTCTCGACACCCTAGGCTTAGAACAACAATCATTCAGCATCGGTAGTTTTATCCTCGGATTCCTCGCCCTCGGGTTTCTCCTATCCCTCCTTGCCTTCCCAGTCGTCTATCTAATTTCAGCCTTATTCCCCAAGATCATCCCTAAAAACCCCATCCTCAAATCAAAAAAAAATCTCGCTCAAGTTCGAACCAACGAACCACCCTCAACGTAGAGAATTGCCCATAAAAATTAGACAAAAACCAAAAAAACACTCACCCCATCATTCCCAGCCCCCAGGAAACGCTTCTCCAAATGATAGCCCACCCCTTCATCCAACCGTATTCTTCAGCGATGAAAACCCTCCTATCCCTCCTTACCCTGGCCATCCCACTCATGGCCGAACCCACAACACCAGAAACCAAAGACCCACTCAAAACTGGCCCTGGGCTCTCAATCGACCTCATCAGTGAGAACTCCTCCATCTCACCCAACACACCATTCAACGTCGCCCTCGACATCCACCCCTTCCCCGGCTTTCACACCTACTGGAAAAACCCCGGCATGGTCGGCCTCGCGCCCACGATCAAATGGACCCTTCCCGAAGGCTTCACCGCCTCCTCCATCCAATGGCCCTACCCCGAAAATGCCCTCATGGCTAAATACCCCTGCCACGGATACAAACGACCCGTCACCCTCATCACCTCCCTCTCCCCCCCCAAAAACATCACCAAAAAAAACATCGCGATCACTGGCGAGGCCATGTGGATGTGCTGCGCCACCGGCTGCTTTCCTGGCAACAAAACATTCACTCTCAATCTACCCGTCACCACCAAACCCACCCTCAACCCACTCACCAAAGCTAAATTCGACCGCACCCGCAAAGAACTCCCACTCACCAAACACCACCTCTCCGCCACTCTCCTCTCCAAACCAAACGCGCCCGAAATCAAAATCAAAATCACCTCCGGACAAAAACTCACCCCCGACACAACCTGGTACTTTTTCTCCTCAGACAAACAAATCTCATCAGACAAAAAACAAATTTTCACCCCTCAACCCGATAACTCCATTCTCCTCTCCGTTCCCCGCAACGAATTCTCTCCCCAAAATAAAACCGACCTCCCCGGAGTGCTTCGCATCGGCAAAAAACACTACCACCTGACCGCAAAACCGACAAACTGACCCATCGCCATGTCACTCGAACACATCACCCGAAAACACTTTCTCAAAGACTGCGCCACCGGACTTGGCGGAATGTGGCTCGCCAACCAACTCATCTCCGAAGCTCAGGCCTCCCCCTATCGAATCAATCACAACTCCTCTGCCCCCTTCGCCCCTCAAATCCCACCCATCAACCCCAAAGTCAAACGCGTCATCTACCTTCACATGATCGGCGCTCCCTCTCAACTCGAACTCTTCGACCACAAACCCATCCTCAAAAAATACGACGGCCAAGACTGCCCACAATCATTCCTCGACGGCCAACGCTTCGCCTTCATTCAAGGCACTCCGAAAATGCTCGGCCCCGTCTTCCCCTTCCAACAACATGGACAATCCGGCGCCTGGATCTCCGACCGCCTCCCCCACCTCGCCAAACACGCCGACAAACTCACCTTCATCAAAACCCTCAAAACCGACCAATTTAACCACGGCCCCGCCCAACTCATGGTCCACACCGGACACGCTCGACTCGGATACCCGTCCCTCGGTTCCTGGGTCACCTGGGGACTCGGTTCGGAAAACCAAAACCTCCCCGGCTTCATGGTTCTCCTCTCCGGTGGCCGCATCCCACGAGTCGGCAAATCTCTTTGGGGCTCAGGCTTTCTCCCCTCCGTCTACCAAGGTGTCCAGTGCAGATCTCACGGCGACCCCGTCCTCAACACCAAAAACCCGAAAGGCATCTCCAAACAAACCCGCCGCCAATCACTCGACGCCCTACAACAACTCAATCAAGAAACGTTCCACGAAATCGGAGACCCCGAAACAATCACTCGCATCGCCCAGTACGAAATGTCCTTCCGAATGCAGACCTCGGTTCCCGAAGTCATGTCTATCGATGACGAACCTCAATCCGTTCATGAAATGTACGGCACCCAGCCCGGAAAAGAATCCTTCGCCAACAACTGCCTGCTAGCCCGTCGACTCGCCGAAAATGGCGTCCGCTTCATTCAACTTTACGACTGGGGATGGGACTCCCATGGCACCAATAAAGCCGAAGCCCTTCGCCACGGATTCGAAAACAAATGCCGGTCTATCGACAAACCGATCTCTGCCCTCCTCACCGACCTTGAACAAAGAGGACTCCTCGACGACACCCTCATCGTTTGGTCAGGGGAATTTGGACGAACTCCCATGGCCGAAAACCGAGGAGGCGTCAAAACACGCTTCGTTGGCCGCGACCACAACCCAAACGCGTTCACTTGCTGGATGGCTGGTGCCGGTATCAAACCCGGACTCACCATCGGCGAAACCGACGAAATGGGCTACCGCGCTCTCCCTGGACAAGAAATCCCCCTTCGCAACCTCCACGCCACCCTTCTCAACCTTGTAGGCTTCGACCACAACCGCCTCTCCTTCCCCCGCCAAGGCCTCAACGAAAAACTCACCGGAGTGAAACACGCCAACCTGATCAAACAGATTCTCGCATAGCACCAAGAACCAAACGACCACGATCAATCATGGCCAAAATTCCACCATCAACGATTGCCAAACTAAGCCCTCAACCCATTCAGTTCTGGGTCGTCTGGATCGCCATCACGGTCGGCCTCGTCCCCATCATCCAATTCGTCGGGGGAGGATTTCCCGACGGTACGAGCGAAACAAAACTCGCCCTCCCCCTCCTCCTGGCCACGATTGCTGGCGCATTCATCAGCACCATCATTCGCTGGACTGTCCTCCCGAAATACAACACCGCGATCCCCCTCTTCATCACCATGATCATCGGCCTCGCCCTTGCCGAGCTCACCGGCTTCCTTGCCCTCTTTCTCGTCGGCCCACAATTTCCAACCGAACAAAAATTCGCCCTCATCTTCTCCCTACTCGCAATCCTCCAATACATTCCCCTCTATTCCAAAAAGGCCGCACAACCACCCTCAAACAAATAAAAACGCCCCCCTGGCCATCGACCGACCCACCACCTTAAAACTCCCCCAATTTCACCCTTCACTCTTCCCTCTTCAGCGTTCACCCTCCCGCCATGCCAGACACAAACCGCCCGATTTTCGAAGGTTGCATCCCCGCCCTCATGACTCCTTGCGATGCCCAAGGAAATATCAACTATGACGCTTTAGTCGAAACAGGAAAATCCCTCATCGATCAAGGCATGCGCGGCGTCGTCTATTGCGGATCCATGGGAGACTGGCCCCTCCTCACGAACGAACAACGAATGACCGGCGTCGAACAACTCGTTAAAGCAGGCATTCCCACCGTTGTTGGCACCGGAGCCCAAAACACCTCAATGGCCGTCGCCCATGCGTCCCATGCTCGCGAAGTCGGTGCCCACGGCCTCATGGTCATTCCCCGCGTCCTCTCTCGCGGCATCTCCCACGATGCTCAAGTTCACCACTTCTCCAAAATCCTCGAAGCCGGTGGCGACCTCCCAGCCGTGATCTACAACTCCCCCTACTACGGATTCGAAACCAAAGCCCCCCTCTTCTTCGCCCTTCGCGAAAAATTCCCCTCCCTCGTCGGATTCAAAGAATTCGGTGGAGCCGATTCCCTCAGCTACGCTGCCGAAAACATCACCAGCCAAGACGAATCCCTCATCCTCATGGCCGGGGTTGACACCCAAGTCTACCACAGCTTCGTCAACTGTGGAGCTACCGGAGCCATCACCGGAGTCGGCAATGCTCTCCCCAAAGAAATCCTTCGCTTCATCGAACTCTGTGAAGCAGCAGCGAATGGTGACCCACAATCACGCCGCTGGGCCCTCGAACTCTCCGAAGCCCTCACCGTCCTCTCCACCTTCGACGAAGGCCCAGACTTGGTCCTCTACTACAAAGAACTCATGGTTCTCGAAGGACACGCGGCCTACCAACACCAAATCAACTCCTTCGACC
>JAHDGN010000250.1 GCA_020627645.1 Akkermansiaceae bacterium | reverse complement strand
ATAGCGAACCCCCGACTCTTTCCTGAGGCCTAATCTCGATGCCATATCCAACTTTTCAAAACTCACCACACTCACCATTTTTTCCTCAATCAACCATTCCATTCCTTCCTCAAACTTCCCCCTTCTCGTCAAGTTCTCTGCCAAGCCAAAATGAAGCCTCCTCCGAAAAGATTCAGACCTTCCTTCCGTCACCTCTGCCAACCGATCCCAATACGACTCAACCTCTCGATTCATTCCCGAAATCCATTCCTTTGCCAAATCCACATCCACTTCAATCCACTGCCCCAGAAGCCGCGACATCGTCCCCATGGAAAACGGAAGCTGAGGCCCCAACGCAATCAATATCTCAGCATCAACAGGCTTCATCAAAGCGATCGAATTTGTATCAGAACTCATCTCCATCCACTGACTCTTTGAAGGATTGGCAGTCACCGCACTTCTCGTTCTTTTCTTCGCATAATCTTCCCAATCCACCGAACTCGCGATCTGCTCAAATTTTTTCAAACGAGAAGCCAAAACCTCCTTCGATTGACTTCCAATTGTTTCGAAAAATTCCACCCGCTGATCCCTCGTCATAAACTCCCCAACCATCTCCTTCCGCCACGCTCCATGACTCGGAAAAACAACACCATGAAAAGCCAACCTCGCAATCTCATCGTGAAGCGGAGGCAATTCTCCCTGTGTTCGATAGAACCTCGAAGACTCTGGGAATGTTTCCTTCAAAGCACCAACCGAAGCCCTCGGATCCACCAAAGCCCACTACCTCAACACCCACCCTCTCATCTCCTTCGAAAACGGCTGCACATCCTCCCAAGCCCCCTCTCCATCAACACTTGCCCACGATCGATAAAACTCTTTCCTAGCCAAATCCTCCACCGCTTTCTTCCCCTCGCGCCCCTCCAAATAAGTCCGAGCGCCAACGACATCAACCAACGCCCAAGACCCAATTAACAAAGCTTCCAATTCCTGTTCATAATCACTCCAAACATCCAACAAATTTATAGCCTTTTGATGATCACCCGGTCGCACCCCACGCAAAATCTCCCTCGCCTCAGCTAGCTCACCCAAATCGCCATCACGCAGCTTTTCCAACGCCAAATCCAGTAGCTCCTCAACCTCTCGATACTCAACCCCAGACCTCTCGCCCCCTCTTCCCACACCACCCACTCCCACCTCGCTAGAATGCCAAAAGCCGCGGAAGCCAAACTTGCGATCACTCTCCCCTTCACTCAAACGCCCAACTTGGTAGGCTCCCCCAAAACACAACCCAGCCAACACACCTCCAGTCATCAGATACTTTTTCATAAAAACAAAAGTCGTCGAACTCACACCCCCTCCCCCCACTCCACCACCCAAACCACTCGAAACCCCCTCCCAAATCCTCCCAGAAACTCCCACCGATGCTCCCTTCGCAAACTCCCCTCCCAAAATTGCAACCACCACTCCAGTCGCCACCGTCACCCCACGTCTCTCAAAACCATCCCTCAACTTCTTCACCAATCGCCACGCCCTCCGCTGACAAGCCGCCTCCGAATCACCAGTCTCTAAACCAATTTCCCGAAACGTCTTACCCTCATAATAATGCCGAATCAATAACTCACGATCCCTCAACGGCAATCGATCTAATTCATCATCCAACATTCCCGCAACCTGACTGCGCTCGCTTCCCTGTGACATAAGCTCCGAATACTTTTCTCCTCTTTTCCGATGCCTCACCTCCCGCCTCACCAAAGCCTTTGCCTCATTGACCCCAGCACGATGCAACCACGCCCCCAACTGAGAACCCCCATCAAAACTCTTAACCTTTCTCGCCAAGGCCAAAAAAACATGCTGAGCCGCCTCCTCAGCCAAACTCGAATCACCAGAAATCCGCAACGCTGCCGAATGAACCAAACCAGAATAACTCTCCACCACCACCCGAAAAGCCACCTCGCATCCCTCGCGCTGAAACTTCAAAAAGGCATCCTCAACTTCTGGCAACAATCCTCCACTCATAAATCAATTCTCATCATACACCTGCCGCCAACGGCAAACAACCAGACAAAAAAGTGAAAACATCCCCCATCCCCCCAGAACAACCCAAAAACCTACTCCACCAATATTCTAAAAAACTTTGGAGCTCCCGTTCCACCCGCCGCCAAAGGAACACTAAAAGGAAAAGTCACCCCCACCCCCTCAAAATCTTGTCCAGTTGCCATCACCAAAGGACTCCCCCCACTCTCAACCCACCGTTCCATA
This sequence comes from Akkermansiaceae bacterium, assembly GCA_020627645.1. Taxonomy (GTDB): domain Bacteria; phylum Verrucomicrobiota; class Verrucomicrobiia; order Verrucomicrobiales; family Akkermansiaceae; genus SW10. The sequence goes on along the minus strand of JAHDGN010000250.1, from coordinate 3,264 downwards.
TCTCCTGAGAATTGCACTCGGTAACTCAAACCAGCCAACTCAAAATCCTTCCGTCGAACAAACATAGCCCGGTAACCCGCTCCCTGCTCCTCCATTTTAGGATACCCTGGAGTGACCACACTCCCACCCGATCGAAAATCAACCGCCCTCGATCTTCCAGAAGTAGGATCCATCCCAAAGGCAAACTCCAACAGATTCACATACCCATCTCCATCCCCATCTTCCCACCGGCCCGACTCCACCAGCGCCCCGCCAACAAAATTCCCACTTGCCCAGTCACCATAGACGTTGGAAACAATCACCCTCACTTGATCCTTCCGACTTCCAAGACCATCATTCACCGTCAAATCCAACAAATAAGTACCAGGCACCGAAAAACTCACCGTGGTGTTCAGCGAAGAACGACCCCCGAAAACCACCGGTCCCGGACCACTCGCAACACTCCAACTCACCGACAATCCATCACCCTCCGAATCACTCGCACTTCCCGAGAGAGTCACCTCCGCACCACCACTTCGAGGAACAGATGCCCGATAAGGATGCCCCGCCGGCAACTTTCCTTCCATTCCCCAACGATGCGCCAAGTACCCCTCCACTTCCTGCCTCTCTCCCACCGACAAAGTCCTCGCAAAAAAGATCAACTCGCCAAGGTCCCCACTAAAGCTCTCCCGATTCACGACTCGACCAATTCTCCCCCCTCCAGCCATCACCCCAATCGTTCCAGCTCCAGATGACGAACCCTCAGAAAGACCATTCGCAAAAATCTCTTTCCTCACTCCACTCGTCCATACGTAATTGAGAAGATTCCCCTCACCTGCATCAAAATGACGACGAGTCCCGTACCAATCATTCCCCCAGTAATTCATCCGATAACTGGTCTCACTCAAGAAACCAACATGGAGACTACCCGCACCCGCACTCGGATTTGCAGCCCCATAAATATCGGTCGCATTATTTGCCTTTAAGACCAAGAAAGCCGAATGTGACTTTCCAGCCAAATAATCCAAATCCACCCCGAAGAAATCTCCATTGCCATCAAACCTCACCACATCTCGACCGTTCAATCCACCTCTCACCAATCTCGGGCGAAGTCCACCATCAGACTGCGTCGCACTCCTCCCCTGCCCACTCTTATCACGCCACTCTGAAATACCCACGGTCCCCCCAGTCAAAGTCGAACCATCCTGCGCATCATACCAAGCATCCGGACTCAACGATAAGGCAGGACCACCAGCCCCACCCTCCAACCCAACCGTCAAATCCATCCCCGCATTCACCACCGGCAATGCATTCCACTTCGCATAGAGCGTGACATTCGTATTTGCTGAATAAACCGATCCCACCGGATAGTTCACCCCTCTCCCATTCGTTGCCGTATTCCACCCCGCAAAACTAAATCCCGTCCGCCTCAAATTCCCCGTATTCCCCGACACCACAACATTCCCACCCTGAGGCTTCTCCTGCACTGATGGAACACTCCCAGAAGTAGCCCCATTCCTCGCGTAACCCACACTATAAGTGACCCCGGAACTCACCAAGCGAACCTCATCCAACCAAGCCGCATCAGCCCCTTCCGAAACACTCCCGTCCTTTCGATAAGTCCAACGCAAGCTCTGCTCTCCCGCACCCAAAACCACCTCCTTCCGAACCCAATCAACGTTCCCTGAAATCCGTTCCAAATTCCCACCTTGCAAACCACCATTGAGATAAAATTCCAGAAAATCATAATTCTGCTCCGAACTCACCTTCCACCAAAAACTCAAAGTCCCCGGCCCCTGCACCACCGTTTCAATCGAACTCGACTGACTATCACCAACATCACCGCTCTCCACCGCATCGACCCCATCTCGCGTAGTCGCACTCTGAGGAAACCAAGGCTGACCTCCACCAGTCGTAAAGACCAAACCCTCAGCCTCAAGAGCTGATGCCAAATTCGCCACCGAAAAACGCGCCACATAGCGGTCCCCTACCGACTCACCCAAATTGCCATCCTGATCCTGATCCAATGCCTCCCCATCGGCAGCACTAATCGTCGCCCCCAAGACCAACTCATACGCACCTTCCGCCGACTGAGCCCCAAAGTTAATCGCCAAAATGGTGTTCCCACTCAACCAACTCGACCCCGTAATCGCCCCCTTCAAATTTCCACCTCCCGGACCCCGAAATGACACCACATCGCTCGCCACCGAAAATGTCGACGGATTCATCGGCTCCGAAAAAGTCAACTCCAACCGAGACACTCCCCCACTCACCAAAGCACCCAGACCAGGATTCTGGTTCAAAACCCGAGGCGTCCCTTGCGAAATCGTAAAATTCCCACTATCCGCAAACTCCGTCCCTCCGTTCCTATTCAAAACAACCCTCACCATATAATTTGTCCCCGCCGCCTGCCCCTGAGGAATCGACCACTGAAACCTCCGTCCCGTCGCCGGATTAATATTATTAGCAATCGTCGATACGAGCACCCCTCCACGGAACAACTGAATCTCAGCGAGATCCTCCATATCCCCCCCATCGAATTCAACCAGCTGCGACGTTCCAGCCTCCCAGTCCACCCCTGTCACTGGACTCAAGACTCGAAACGATGAACGAGTCGCTATCCGTGAAGCAAAGGTCATTCCATAACGACCATTTCCTCCACCTGTATCAACCGTATTAGCATTCGTAGCCGCCAATCCGGGATGACTTCCATCAAACCCAGACAAACCTGGATTAGATCCTGCATAACCCAAGCCACCCACCGCATACCGCTGATCCGCAGTCCCATCTCCTCGCACATCATAACCCGCCACTGCTCCTGTTCGGGCTCCCGAAAAAGTCACATTAGGATTCGCAAAATTTGGAATCCTAGAACCATTCCCCCAGCCCCAATCATAGGCCATAATCGTCCGAACTCTCGTCGTATTTGGAGGGTCCAACCTCCATCCATAGTGATTAAAATACGTCTGCCGAGAATCCCCCCAACTATGGTCACACCCCAAACAATGTCCCAACTCATGAGCAAAGGTAATCCGAGAAGCCGTCATGAAAGTTCTCGCCGTCACACTCACCCGGTTTCCTCGCCATGCCACCCCTGCGCTCCCATCCGTTCCACGAATCACTAAAGCAAAATAATCCGCTCCCAACTGTCGCCCAAAGTCCGTCACAGCATCTAAATCACCGTCATTGAAGTTCAAGAGATCTTGCAACTCATCTCCCATATCTCCAGCAACAGAGCCACGATACACATAATCAGGATCCTCCATCGTCCCCAACAACATCACT
>JAHDGN010000249.1 GCA_020627645.1 Akkermansiaceae bacterium | reverse complement strand
ATTTAAATGAGCACACAAAAATTTAAAGTTTCTGAAAATGAGTGAATTACACCGAAAACCCTCCTCAAAAAGATAGCAGAAACCACCAAAAATTACTTTCCACTAGCGATTGAAGTATCCCGGATCTGGATACCAGCAACCCCAACATGGAAAAAACCCTCACCCCAATTCTGAATCGTTAACGTCGATCCGCTCAAACCACGATAGACAATGTAATTCCCCTGATCCCCATCATACCTAATCTCATCCATCAACCCAGTCGGCTCACCCATGGGAAGAGCAAATCGAGTTCCCCCCTCGATTTGACCCAAATTCTTTGGAATTTCCTCGTTAATCCGAACGACCCCTCTCAACTGAGCAAGAGCCCTATGCTGCCCTCCAAAATAAATCACCACATCATAACGATCAAAACTGATCCCCGAAATCTCCATCAACCCAGCTTTTGCAGGGAAAGGATCCCCACTCCCGTCAGCCTCACCCATCTCAGTCGCATTCGAGTGCCCGTCAAGCAACGACGCATTACCTATATCAACCGAATCCAAATCATTTCGTAAAGCCTCCCAATGGTAAGCCCCAAAATTCCGATGGTTTTTCAATTGGAAGAAGACTCGAGAACCCCGATCTCCATTTACCGTAATTGGCCCAAGCTTCGTCCGAAAAATGTCAGGGGAGATAATATTTTCCCAATTTTTCATTCTCCACTTTGGCGCTCCAGCTTCCTGATCCTCACCCAAAATAACCAAATCCTTGGCGGACTGGTCTTGATACAGATCCTCACTTCCAAATCCAACAATGTTAATTCCGATTAACTCACCTTTCCCCTCCTCAACACCAACGATGTTTTTCGAGGCTGCACCTTCATCTCCGCCACCTTTTGGCAAAAAGAACCAACCCAACAACCCAACCACAACCAACGACAAAAGCCCAAACATCAACTTCCCCCGCAAACTCGACTTTTTCTTCTCCTGTTGAGCCATTTGCGAAGTGTCTCGAATCGACAAAACAGGCGCCACCCGGCTCATATCGACCAAAGGAGCCGATCCAGGAGCGACATTCATATCATTTAACGTCCCACCGTTGGAAACCGACACCTGCCTCCCTTCTACCGCCCACTCATAGGATCTCAAAAAGAACGAACGCAATGACAAATTGGTGGCCTCCAAATCAGATCGGTAACCCACGATATCAAACTCAACTTGACGAAAAAATACCGACAAATTGGTAGAGTCATAAATCACATAATGAGCTCTCAGGTCTTCATGCCTCCGAGGCTCACCGACCGACCCGACATTCACAATATACCGATGAGCCGGATTCAACGGCTTATCGTAAACCAGTTTTTCCTGAACCATCCCAGTTGGCAACAACTCAAAAACCTTCGGAATATGAGTATGACCAACAAAAGTCACAAAATGACTACCAGCCACAAAATTCTCTGCAGCCTCCTTTAACCCCCGAATATATCCGAATCGGCCAGGTTCACTCGGCTCAGCATGAACAAACAGTAAATCGCCCGTATCGATCGCAAGAGGAATTGACGATAAAAACTTCTTAGCCTCAGGCTTCAAAACCAAACGCGTCCACTCGATTCCCACCCGAGCCTGATCATTAAAAACCGACAAATCCACCAAACCAGCTGCCGCCGCATCATGGTTCCCCATCACGAAAAAGTCAGTCTCAGCTCTCACCGCGTCCAAAACCTCAGCCGGTTTCGGACCATACCCCACCACATCACCAAGGCAGACAATCACATCAACGCTTTGAGCACGAAGATCCGCAAGCACAGCCTCCCAAGCTCGGAGGTTTGCATGTATATCTGAGACGATCGCGTATCGCATAAATCATTCGGCACTTATCAACAAACCGTTAGCACGTTTCATAAAGAGTATTACCCAATCACACAAGCCCGCTAAATTTATTTTTGCATGGAAATTCTAACAGAAATATGAGTCATCAATTTGACGATCTGCCCGATGAGGTGGTAGCGTCCCCCTCCAAAGCCCCTTTAGATCTAATGTTAAGAGCTCCCTCTACCATCGCCATTCTCCCTAGTTTTGCCCTCATAATGACACCACTGGTTGCCGTTGAAATCACGACCAACTTCAACAACGGCTCAACTCAAGTCCCCCTCCCCGATGGGCTCCAATCCTCAACGACACTTGGAGGCAATACCCCCACTCCCTTCACATTCATCTACAATATCGCGTCATTGAGTTTGGGTGATGCAACGACAATACACGTCACCGCCTCCTCCAACGGGACAAACTTTAACTCAGGCGGAGGAAATGGAATTGCGGTCGTTGGAGGAAACAATAACTCGTGGTGGGAAGAAAATGATGGACCACTCAATTTTGTCGTCTCCATCAAAGATCCATCCAATAACGATATCACGGACAACTTCACGGTCGATCTCACTGGTGCTTCAATTCGTTGGACTGATACAACTCCCGCTTCTGCCACTCTGTCGATTGCATCCTCAGGCCCATTCAATCAAAGTTCGGTCAACCAAGCCTTCGACCTCCCCACCGGCCAAACGTCAGAGACCTCATTCATCGTTTCCAGAACCGCGAATACCATCGGCCAATTTCAACAACTAAGATTCGAGATCGGCTTAGCGAACGACACAACTCCCCCATCAATCACCTCCACCAATCCAGTCGACAACTCTACAAATTTCCCCACCTCCGCAAACCTTTCCCTATCCTTCAGCGAAGAAATCAATCTCTCTGGGACTGGGACAATCAACATCCTAAACTTAGACAACAATTCTTTCGAAACCTTAAACCTTCCAACAACAAACGTTTCAAAAACTTCACCCAATCGCATCACCATCACTCCTCCCAACAACCTTCTTCCCGATACAAACTACGCCCTTCAAATTTCAGGCGACTCGATCCAAGACCTCTCCAATAATTCCTTCGTTGGAATCGCAGACGACACCACCTGGAACTTTAAAACCCAGCCAACCACACTAACACCTTCTGCCCCTAATGTCATCGTCTACCTCCTCGACGACCTCGGACTCACCGACGTCCAACAACACCCCACCTTCTTCCCAGACGGCAGTCCACTTTTCGAAACCCCAAACATTCATCGCCTCGCCTCCGAAGGAATGCGTTTCAATCACGCCTATGCTCAACCTCTCTGTTCAGCCAGCAGAGCTGCACTACTCTCCGGCCAAGATGCGGCCCGAAACGCCCTCCACCTGGCAATCGTTCGAGGTTCCGTTCCTAACCCAGCCTTACCATCCTCTTCCGGAGTGTCCCGTTCTCACAATTGGCCCACCGATCGCGACCATATGCCTCTAGAAGTGGAAACCATAGCTGAACGACTCAAAGAAGCTGGTTACGCAACTTGGCACGTGGGCAAATGGCACCTCACCCCAGCCTCAAACGGCTCCAACCCGAATCCCGCATCAACTTACTACCCTGACAAACAAGGATTTGATCTCCAACTAAGCATCGGGGGGCCAGGACCCTCCTCTTACTTTGGCCCCTTCGGCGGCATCCCCAACATGGTCGATCATCTTGGCAATCCCGCGTTGGGATCAACCGGAGACCACCTTCCCGATCACATGGCCCAACTCACCAAAAACATGATTTCCCATCACCTCGCCACCGACCCGACTCGCCCCTTCTTCCTCTACTACCCTTCCTACTCCGTTCACGGTCCTCACCAAGCTAAACAAAGCCTTTTCAATTACTACCAAACGAAACTCAATTCACTCCCAAACAGCAAACACAAACACCCTGTCCTCGCAGCCCAGGTGCACAGCGCAGATCATGAACTTGGTCTCATGTTAGACTTCCTCGAAAACACCACCCTTGCGAACAACACCACTCTCGCTGACAACACCATCCTCATCTTCTTGTCCGATAACGGAGGCCTCAGCATCACCCTGCAATCTGGAACACTCTTCGACGATATTGGTCCAGACGGCATTCCTGACGATCAACCAGGAAATGTCACAAACGGTTCATATGCCAGCTCAACTGCCCCAATCCCAGCAACAACCAGACTATCAGATATGTCCCCTCGCCGAGCTGGCAAAGGCTCCCTCTATGAAGGAGGTATCCGCATCCCCATGATCGTCAAATTTCCAGGGCACATCGCTCCCGCTTCAGCTTCGAATGAGCCCGTTCACCTCACCGACGTCTACCAAACAATCCTCGACTACACTCCAGCAACCCCAAAAGAAAACTACCCACTCGACGGAGTATCATTAAAACCAATCCTCGAACAAACCGGCAACCTTCCCGATCGCAACCTCTTTCTTCATTTCCCTAGAGTGAACACAACTTGGGGAACAAAATTCATCAACGAAAATTTTCCCGGCATTGATTATCCCTTCGACAAATTCCCCGGGGGAACCGCCGTCATCAACCACCCATTCAAGATGATCGCCAGATACTCAACCGCCCACGACGCCGTCACCGTCGACTACGAACTATTCCGCATCGATACCGACCTAGGTGAAGACAACAACATTGCCGCGGAATTCCCTCAAGTCGTCGATGAAATGAGAAAAAGCCTCCAAAATTTCTACACCAACACCGGAGCTCTCGTTCCTTCACCAAATCCAAACTACGATGGAGCTGCCTTCGATTCACCCGAAGTCCAACTCATTGACTACCTCACAAATGCAGGCTTAACCCCCAACACCCCTCAAACATTTCTCTTAACAGACCCAGACTCTGACGGCCGAACGAACCAAGACGAATTCCTACAGATCACCGATCCTAACAGCAACGACCAATCCTTTGACAATATCTGGCTCACGAATAACGACACCTTCGACGAACTCCGCTTCGCAATTCCAGCCAACATCCTCCAAAACACCGTTCAAGTGACCGACCAGTCCACCAACACAACCCTCACCCCCGGATCTGGCCTCATCCTCGATGCTCAATACGGTGATTTCTATATCTACCGCCCCTCAAATCCTCAACCCAACCAACAACCTAACAATTTTGAGATTTCAATCATCCCACCAACTCCACCCCCTCCCACCACTCAAGACACCGATGGAGACCTGTTACCCGATTCATTTGAATCAGAAAATGGCTTAAACCCGAACGACCCAAGCGATGGCAACGCCGATAACGACAATGACAACTTCACCCGCGGTCAAGAATTTGTCTTCGGTTCAAGCGACTTCGACAGCGAGGCTTTCCCCAAATTAACGATCATCAAAAATAACGAAACCTCATCCCTCTCGTTCCCAATTCAAGATCAAAAACACTATCGCCTTCGTCAAAGTAATGACCTGATCAATTGGAGAATCATCGAAGATTTTGGAATCATCACCGGAAATCACCAAGTCACTCTCCCTTTAAATCTCCTCCAATCCCAAGAGTTCTTTTCCCTAGAGGTCACCTTGCCGTAAACCCCATTCTTTTCCACCCTAACGCCTTCTCTTTGAGCGCTCAAATCTCGCTCTCAGTGAACCATGGGTTGTTGAAATTGCCGGCCTTTCCAAGTCCTCTTCAACCTTGTCTCTCTTCTTACTTTTCTTCTGAC
>JAHDGN010000248.1 GCA_020627645.1 Akkermansiaceae bacterium | reverse complement strand
CATGTCTGGCATGGGGTTGGGAAGGGATTCGGCAGGAGGGGGGGAGAGGAGGATGATTTGTCGAGGGGAGGCGGAGGCCTTGATCATCTTCAGGAGGCGTTCGTATCCGTTGATGAATGTGGGAAGGTCTGTTTCGTTTTCGAAGGCTGCGGTGGCTCCGTAGCAGATGATGAGGGTTTGGGGTTTGAGTTCGGAGAGATCGTTTTTGAGGCGTTGAAGGCCTTTTTCTGGTGGGTCAAAGTAGCTGCGAGCGTGACCAAAGACGGTGTCTCCACTCCAGCCTAGGTTTCGGAATTTAAGATGAGACTTTTGAGTCGATAGGGTGAGGGCTGTTTCGAGATGACTGTATTGTTGTGAGCGTTCGATGAAGGTATTTCCGAGGAGGACGATGGTGTCGTTGTTCTCAAAGGTGATGGCTGGTGCCTGGACTGCTAGGCCAAGGGAGATGACGAGGGATTTGAACTTCATGATGTCGGAGGAAAAGCTGCAATTTTTTGAAGAAAGTTCAAGAGTGTGATTTTATCGGTCGGGGATAAAAAAGTCCACTTGTTGAGGGACTGATACCTTGATTGATGACGTTTTATTTCGTTGGTGGAGTTTGATGTTGGGACTGGGAAAAGTATCGATGAAGCGTTGGGTGCAGATTTTTGGGGCTTTAGGTATGCTTGGGGTGATTGGGTTGTTTGTCTTGGTTTGGTGTGCCAGCGAGGGGGCGAAGAGAGCGGGAGAGGGGAGGCTTTTTGACGATGTGGAGAGCGTGCCGGAGGCTGATGTTGGATTGGTGTTGGGGTGCAGTCGTTTTGCAGGAGGGGTTGAGAATCTTTATTTTCTGAGAAGGGTAGAGGCGGCTGAGAAGTTGTGGAAAGCGGGGAAAGTGAAGTGTTTTATTGTGTCAGGAGACAATCATGCGGAGGGTTATAATGAGCCTAAAGACCTAAAAAATGAATTGGTGAAGCGGGGGGTGCCTGAGAATAAGATCGTTTGTGATTTTGCAGGGTTTCGGACGCTTGATTCGATCGTGCGAGCAAAGGAAGTGTTTGGGGTGGAAAATGTGGTGGTTGTTTCGCAAAAATTTCACAATGAGAGAGCCGCCTATTTGGCTGATTCAGTTGGTTTGCAAATGGTAGGTTTCAATGCGGCGGAGGTTGTGGGAATTTCTGGAGATGGAACTGCGAAAAGGGAGAAGCTTGCGAGGGTGAAGATGTGGCTCGATGTTCATGTGTTGAGAACAAAGCCCAAGTTTCTGGGAGAAAAAGAAGAGCTCCCGCCTTGAAATAGAGGGGAGCTTTGAGTTTGTGATGATTTTACGCTTTTTTGACGTCGACCCACTGTTTTGTGCGGGCGGATTCTAGGACGGCGTCGCAGACGTATTGGGTGCCGAGGGCGTGGCGGAAGTCGGGGAATGCTTTTTCTGCGTTGGGATTGTCTAGGTGTTTCATGAACTCGACTGCGCCGTGGACAAAGGAGTGTTCGTATCCGAGGCAGAGTCCCGGGACCCACCAGTTGCCAGCGTAGGGGTGGTCGCCATCGGAGACGTGGATGCTGGACCAGCCTCGGGTTTCGCTTGGGACGGAGTGGTCGAAGTATGAGAGGCGGTTGAGGTCGTGGAGATCCCATGAGAGGGATTTGTTTTGTCCGTTGATTTCGAAGGTTTTGTATGACTTGTGTCCGCGGGCGTAGCGGGTGGATTCGAAGATGGCGAGGGAGCCGTTTTCGAAGCGTGCTAGGAAGGCGCATGCGTCGTCGATGTTGACGGGTTGAACTTCGCCTGTTTCTTGGTGAACTCGTTCTTTGATGAAGGTTTCGGTCATGGCCGAGACGCTGACGATGTCGCCATTGAGCCATCGGGCACAGTCGATGTTGTGTGCAAGGAGGTCGCCGGTGACTCCCGAGCCGGCGGCGGCAGCATCGAGTCTCCAGAGAGCGGCTCCGCCTTGGGGGAGTTCTTCGGACATGGTCCAGTCTTGAAGGAAATTTGCTCGGTAGTGAAACACGCGTCCGAGTTCGCCTGAGTCGATGATTTTCTTTGCGAGAGTCACTGCGGGGAGGAACCGGTAATTGTACCAGACGAGGTTGGGTAAGCCGGCGGCTTCGATTGCTTCGACCATCTTGCGCCCTTGGGCTCCATCTAGTGCGAGTGGTTTTTCGCAGAGAATCATCTTACCGTTTTCGATAGCGGCGAGGGCGATGTCGTAGTGTGAGTCGTTGGGAGTGCAGATGTCGATGGCGTCGACGTCGTCTCGTTTAACGAGTTCTCGCCAGTCGGTTTCGGTGTCGTGGTATCCCCATTTTTGGGCGAAGTCTTTGACTTTATCTTCTGAGCGACCGCAGATGACCTGGCGGACGGGAATGTGTTGAGTGTCAAAGAAGTGATCGAGTTGCGAGTAAGCATTGGAGTGGGTGCGGCCCATGAAGCCATAGCCTACGACACCGATACGGACGGGTTTTTTGTTCATTTGAGGGAGAGGGTAGAAAACCGGTGGTCTTGGGCAAGTGAATTGGAGGTTTGGATTATATTGTCTTGATTTCTAACAGGGGTTTTGATCTTTTCCATTTGTGATGAAAGCTAGTCATGCACACGACGGCGGCATTTGGAGTCCCCCCCGGGCTATTGTGTCGACAATTCTTCTCATTGGATCTATCCGGGTCAGCTCAGGCTGGGTGGGTTTGGGCAAATCCATTTGGGGCTACCTCTAGTGGTAATCTCACTTCCTTTTCTGGACAGCTGACTCCGGTTCAGGGAGCTGGCTCTGATCCTACTAATTCTCTTGATCGCAGAGGTTGGGATAGGGCTCCATTGCCTTTTCAGTTTAACGTTTCTTCGGGAAATTCGGAACCGTTTGCTCTTATTCCGACTACGTCTTCTGGTGGCGTCACCACTCCGGTAGCGGGTGATCTTACGCATTTTACCGTCGATCTTGATCCTGATGATAACGGGGTTCTTCCTTCTAATATAACCGTCGAAACGTTTTCGCCAGTGGGGGTGACATGGAGGGGGCTGTTCAACGGTTCTCATTTTTGGACCACCGTATCAAATCAGGGGATGCAATTTGATGTTTCCATGGAATACTTCGATGGCAATCTGGATCAAATTCCGGTTGATAGTAGTGGAGATTATACTTGGTTTAGTGCTGGTGGTGCGGTGCAGCCGACGACATCGCTTGGTGTGGCAACATGGGACGATTATTCGAATTCTCGGTGGGTTGGACTTGGAAATGGAGGATACAATGTGACTAATACTGGTACTCCGCCAACTCCTGCGACGAATTCTCCTGGTGATGTTCCTCACCCTACGTTTCCGTGGCCAACAGCTCTTGGAAATCCCGATCCGACATTTGTTCCGAATCTTGATGAGGTCATTCGCCGTCAGGTGATGACTTTCTCTGATTTTTCAAATTTTGGTGATGGTTCTACGGGAACATTCCGACTTTCCTTTGATGGAGGAGTGCCCGAGAATACTCCTCTTTTCCCTATCCCTGAACCAACCTCTAGTGCTCTGGTGATTTTTTCCCTCGGTCTTCTTGGGTTTAGAAGGAGAAGGGGCTCCTGAGTTAGGGGTTTGTTAGTTTTGTTTTTTTCCAAAAGCCTCTTTCTTGAGTTGGGAGAGGCTTTTTTCGGTTGTTCTGAGTCAGTAGGATTCGATTGGCTATACGGCGTCTCTGACTTGGATCATGGTTTCTAAGATCGTGTTCCAGGTTTGTTGGTTTTCGAGAAGATCGTTCGAAAACATGCAGCCGTCCCAGCAGATGTGTTCAATTTTGCGATCGGGGTGCTCTTTGAGCCATTCTTGGGAGCAAGCGACGATATCGAGTTTCCCATTGGGGTCATCAGCTGGGCAGTGGCGCCCCGTTTTGTCGTGGGCACCTGTTCCGTGAACTGTTCCGTCGTTTTGGGCGACATGGAAGTCGATGGTCCAGGGGCGGAGTTTGTCGACCATAGTACGATAGGCGGGCCAGAATTGTTCATCGGTGTGGTTTTTGGGGGCGAGGGCGTGTTCGTCGGCATTGTGTCCGAGGAGGTACAGATAGGTGTGGGCAAGGTCGGCCTGGAAGCCGACGGTTTCGGGGAGATTGATGGTTTCAAGGAGGTTGAGGGTGTCTCTCCAGGAGTGAATGGCGCCCCAGCAGATTTCGCCTTCGATGGCGAGGCGTTCGCCGTGATCGGCGGCTATGGCGGCGGCGCGTTTGATAGTGTCAGCAGCTAGTTTGGTATTGCCGACGGGGTCCTTGGCCCATTCTTCGACTGAGCCGGCGGTGTCGATGCGAATGGTCCCGTATTGGCGAACGCCATGGGTGTTGAAGACTTTAGCGATTCGGCACGCTTTTTCGACGGCGAGAACAAAGTTGTCTCGGTCTGGTTCCGAGCCAAAGGCGGGGCCGCCGACGGTTCCTTCCCAGACTGGAGCAACTAGGGTTCCGACGGTGAGGTTGTGAGAGGCGATGAGGTCTGCAATTTCCTTGAGTTTGTCTTCGGGGGCGTCTGGGTCGGTGTGGGGATGGAAGAGAAAATAGTCGACACCATCAAATTTTTGACCATCAACGCTGGATTTCGAGGTGAGTTCGAGCATGCGCTCGAGTGAAATGGGTGGGTGGTCGGTTCTTTCTTCTTTACCGACAAGGCCGGGCCACATGGCATTGTGCACTTTGAGTTGACTCATGAGTGAGTTCTCGGAAAATCTGGGAGAAGGGGCAAGGTTATTGGGGGCCAATGGGAGCTGAAGGGGCTTGGGTTGAGGGGGAATGGAACCACGAATTGCACGAATGGGCACGGATTGCTTGGTTGATGGAGGATGAGAAGGTGTGGGTGGCTCGCTTTTTAAAGTGGAATGGAGGAAGCGGGGAGGCAAGGTGTTCGGCGTTGGCTATTGGCGTTTAGCAAGTAGCTTTTAGGGAAGCTGCCGCTCCGGGGGGCATTCGGAGTTTGAAGGTGAGGGAGGGATTGCAGAGTACTCAATTGCTATCGAGTTTTGCTGCCACGATGAATTTGACAAGCTGTTGGATTTTTTTAGCACAGATTTTTACAGATTGATACGAATTGGGGGTGATTAGTGGGGGGCATCCCTGCCGGGGTGCTTTTGGTTGGTGGAAAGAAGACCAGGGGAGGGGTGTCTTAGCGCCCAACCCCTGGCTACCATCTGAGATGCCTTTGGTGTCGGGAGAAGAAAATGATCGAACCGCAATTTGTAGAAAACCGGGCGAGTTACGACCAGGCGGTGGAATTTTTTAGAAAGTGGTGGAACAAAAATGACCGAGTTAGGGTTAGCTTTTGCTCAAAACTCAACGACGTCAGTTTGGGGAAATTTCAGACAGAATGATGATCAGGAGCTGGAAGTTTACATGTACGATAGAGGTGGATATTTATGGGGGCTCGGCCACTGGAAGTCGCCGCCACGGGGGTGATTTGTCGTTTGATGATGATTGGGGCAGAGTGCTCAATGTCCATCGGCTCGGGTTGAGACGATGAGTCTGACAAGCCAATAACTTTTTCGAGCTCGGATTTTTACAGATTGAGACGAATTTTGTGGGATTGGGGGGAGGAGG
>JAHDGN010000247.1 GCA_020627645.1 Akkermansiaceae bacterium | reverse complement strand
AGGCCGCCCCTCTTCCATCGAGTCACCATCGAAACCGTCCACTGGAATTTCCTCCCCGTCTCCCGAATCAAAAAAGGCTCATCACCCACCTCCTCCAACTCAAAGTCCCCCTCCAACTCCTTCTTCAACCAATCCAATGTCCTTCCCTCCGGCCAATTCTCCTTCCGAGTAAATTCCTCTAACCACGTACACGGAGTGGCCAGAACCAACTCCCCTCCCTCCTTCACCAATTCTGACAACCTTTGGAGAAACCTCCGTGGCTCAGGAAGTCGACACACCAAATTCGCAGCATGCACCCGATCAAACTCACCCAAATCACCACGTAAATCCATCGCGTCGCCCACCTCAAAACTCACCCCATCAACCGAAATCCCCCCCGGCCGTCCGACCTCCAGAGACGTCGTCATCCCAGCCTCCTCCAGCCGATCGATCATCAACCGCTCCCCCTGTCTCACCCTCTCTGCAGCGTCCACGAAGGCTTTTGAAAAATCAATCCCAACCACCTCATCCGCATTCACCCCCATCTCCAGAGTAGACCTTCCCACCGCACACCCCACATCAAGTCCCCTCCCCACTCGCCCCTCAGAAAAATACCCCACCGTCCTCACCGGAAACCCCAAAGCCTCCCGTGGCCCGAAACTCCACGGCAACACCTCCTCATCTTCCCCATAATGAAAAAGCAAATACTCCCCCACATATCGGTCCGTCTCATAAACATCAGCCATCCACCCCACTCAAGCCCATCCACCCCAACACACAATCAAAAATCCCAAAACAATCCTCCTACGCCAACATCGGCGTACACAACTCAATCAAAACCCCATCAGGGCTTCGCACATAGGACGCCGTCTGCCCCCAAGGCTTCACTTCCGGCCCCCTAACCTCTTGTCCACCAACCTCAATCGCTCTCGCATGCCCCCCTCAACATCATCCGTCACCAGAGCAACTTGAAAACCTAAAGGAACCTCACTCTCACTCGCCCGAACATACCCGCCCGGTAAATTCGAAGCACCCAACTCATGAGCAGCAAAGGCCAAAACCGTCTCACCCGTATCCAATTCCCCATAATCCCCAGATTCGTGTAAAAAACGAACACCCAACCCAAAAGCCTTTTCAAAAAAACGAAGCGATTCCGACACCTCTGGAACATAAACAATCGCATATCCCAACTTCATCCTAAAAGAATCACCCCATTCCTCATAAGCTGTCAAACAACCTCTCTTTTTACAGCTCTACTCAAACGCATCATTCACCTTCGGCCTCCCACCCTCCAAACGATCGAACAATTTCTCATAATTTCCCATTTTCCCAAAAACCGGCAACCCAATCTTCCTCACAAATGCCTCCAACTTTTTCATATCAAGACTTTTCGGAAGGCTCCGAGGCACCGCCTCAAAATTCCCGCAACTAAAACACAGACTCACATGAGCCTTCACCTTCCAATCTTTGTCGTAAAAAACAAAAGCGTGATGAGGGTCAAAGCAATCCGCCACCATCACCTCCCCTTTCGGAGGGGTCACTAAAAGCGGCCGAAGCTCCTCAACCTGCTTCCGATTCAAACGAACTGTCATCGCAGAAATCACCCCCTTACTATGCCGATCTTTCCCCTTCTTCGGCACAATCAATCGCCCACCTGGCTCAGCCGTATGATCATAACAATAAGCCACCACAAAGGCATAATCTTTCTCCGGCCACAACTGCTCAGCCCGAGCAGACACAACCAACAACAAGGCGAACGGAAAGAACAAATAACGTTTCATTGGATAATAAAAATGAAACCACCGCTAGCGCCCTCCCAAAAAGCAAGACAACAACAAATAACGATGGGAAGTGTTCAAACTACCCCATTCCTCGAAAACCTCAAGACCTCGAAGACAAACCCAAAGAAACTCAAAGTAACCATCCCCCCCAATTCGCTCATCCGCCCACTGATACTCTCGAATAGAATCTCACCCCTCAACCAAGTTCAGTGTTATTTCCTGCCTTCCGTGGTTCCACTATTCTCAAAAAAATCATTCCGCCGTTGTAAAACTAAATTGGGCATCATCTAAAATCCAGCCTACCCAAAACAAGCACCAAGGGAAAACCCCACAGCAAAATTCTCTCTCCAATCAAACTTCCTCCTTCAAGCCACCCCAAAATCATAACCTTCGCGTCATTGCAGTTGCAGCTTTCTTAATGTGTTACTGAATTCAACCCCTCTAAAAATTTTCCTGCCGAGAGAAGATCACCTCAATCAAAAAAACTAATCCACCAAAAACAGTCGCTTCAGAGTTTTCAGACTGCTTCTCAAATACAAGCAGTCGATCCACCATACCCGCCTTCAACCATTGCCAAAAACAAACACCCCATTGAAAGCCAGAAAAACAAAAAGGAGAACCGATCGAACCTGACAGAAACTTTCTTAGATCCATCACCATGCCTCACAACTGACGAGAGAAATCCACAAACCAAAGCTCCCAAAAACCAATCCCAATCTTCCAAGACACCTGAAACAATCCAATCACAAGAACAATCGGAAAAACCACACTCAGCAAACAAACCGTATCAGAAAACCAGCATCGATACCGATTCTCTGCAATCGAAGCCAAGCCACAAACGAGCTGCCCCAGAAAAAACACCGTTGCAATAAAAAACAAAGAGGGGTCCATCGGAAATCCAGGGCAAACTCGCTTTGGAGGTCTTATATTTAAAGGGTTTGCGCAAACTTCAAATTCCACTTTGAAAGATTGACTGCCCGCTAGAGCTCAACTTCTTGATTGTCCAAATCGCTTCGCACAATGGAGTAACACAAGATGTTGTGGTCTATTTTTCCCCACCACAATCTAAAGTGAGTTAGCCCTGATCGGAAATCAATCAATAAATTTATCAATACCAACCATCTTCCTTCCTTGATTTCACAAGAGGCAAAACCGTTTCCTCAAGAACACAATCAGAGACCTGACAATCCTCCCATTCTGTCGTTCCCCCGAGATGATCGCTACCAGTCTGGCACCTGACAAATCGACACTGAATAAACGAAGACGTGAAAAAAGCACCCCTCAAATCACTAGACTCAAAAGTGCGCCTGACAAAGACCGCAGAATGCCCAACGCACCAATACCAATCGTGATCTCGAAATACACAATCAACAAAAACCGCCTCGATCTGAGCACCTGCGGAACCACATCCATCGAACAAACAATCAACGAAAACCGCATTCTCATAATTAAGGCCACCGTCCTGGGGAACCTTGGAAAAGGTCCGCCCAACAAAATGCTTCATTTTTTTCTCATAAGACCATTTCCTAAGAACTGACAAAAATCTCAATCGAAAAACCAAAATCCACGGATAGCGCAGCGAGCTCACGAGGAATGATAAAACGAAGGCCCTCATCAAAGTCCACCGCGAGATGCAAAGTGTAGTCATCCCCACCCACTCTCAGATCCTTCAACAACCGCTGGTTTCTACCCAGGGATTCCACAATTTCTTCCAACACCTCTGGAAGTTCCAAAACCCATAAGCCAAGATCAGCCCTCACAAGCTCGAAAACACCCTTCGCCAAGCCATCCTTCCTCCTACACCGGAGCAACGCATGCACAATACTAGCCTCACTCATCAGGACCCGATGAAACCAGAGAGGACTTCCCCCCTCAACTGCAAACACCCATCATACCATCCCTCATTTCAAATTCCCAATCAACCCGATCGAACATTCCTCAATCTCCATCAAACCAACCCACAACCTACCAAAGATCCTCTTGCTACAATTGTTGATTCCGAATCGCACTTCGAGGATGCCGCTGCATCGCCGCCTCGTAAACCTCTTCCGTAGGAGACGCATTCTTGACCGCATAGACAGGAGACAGAACTGCATCATCAACAGGACCAAAATCAATCTCCCACCCCTCCAACCACCCCTCATTAACATAGTTTGCCGCAGCACTATAGAGCCTAACTTTAAGATACTCTCGAAGTTGAGGGTCTAAACTCCCCCAGGATGCCTCCAAGTTAATATAACAAATCTTAGCTTCCTCAATTGGCCGGTATTCCTGATTCCGTCGAATCGCAACCCAACACAGAAACCACCCAACAAAAGCACCACAAATTAAACTAACAACCACCTTTCTCATAACAACAACACCATCACTGATCTTAGTGAAAACCTCATGATGGCCAAATGAAAAATTCAGGCTAAATTTCATCCACTAAAACCTTTGGCTATCTTCCAGACAAATCCGTGCATGCTCTCGAACCTCAAGACAGTATGAAAAATCAACCTGACCACAGACAAGAGCCAGTAGCACATCATTGAAAATGACTCAACCTTCCTCCTGAACTGCTGCCAAGAAAGGAACGATCAAGAATTTGCCTAAATACCAACACAAAAACCCAATCAAAAAAATTGAAAAACCAATACCATACCCTCTTGGAAATTTTTCGTTGAGGTAATTGAGCGAAGTAAATGTCCCCACCGAAATCACCACCATGTGTAAAGCACCTCCAAGAAAACACCCAACCTTAGAAAAAACCTTCGACGCCAAATTGTTCACTTCGAGGTGACGACTATATGAGCGACAACGCCCGGTCAAGCCCCCACCAAATGAACCAAAGTTGCAGCACTATTCTTCAGCCCCACCAGCAGTTCGCCTTGCAGCCCCCTGAATACCCTCAAGGTGTTCCATCGCATCATGACAGGCCTCCCGAACAAAAGGATCCGGATCCTCCATCAAACGACGGAGAAGCGGCATAGCATCTTCTCGAAAAAGATTGACGATCCCACGAACACAAGAAATCCGGGTTAGGTGCAATAACGAAGTCGCCTCAGCTCCCTTCAAGAGGTATTCTTTAGAAGCTGGGCATTTTACATCTGATAAAATATCGGCAGCTTTCCACGAAATTTCCCCACCCCCACTGTTCATGAGCCAATCTCCGACGAGGTGAGCGAAACCATCATCAAACTTGATAATAGTCCTCCGTCTCACTGAGTAAGTCGATAAGCGCATACATGTAGTCGGCAAGCCACAAATCCTCACCCGGAACTCCACTGGACACAGCCTCGATAAGAACCTGAATGAATTCCTCATCACCAATGTCGACGAGCAAACTCGCAAATCGGTTCGTATCTTTGATTTGAGTGGGTCGACCAATCATCGAGATCAAGGAGGCCAGTAGTTCTTGATCACTGACCTCTGCCCCTCCTCCAACATATTCTATTGCCAGCTCTCGGGATTTGGAATTAAAGGACATTGGTTTAACATTCGATTCAGTTTTGCCGTCTTGTTTTTGAACAATCAACCACGACCTGGTCTGGCACAACTAATTTTGAATGCCCACTTTCAGCTAGCAGCAACATGGTTGAGGTGGTTGGTGCCGGGAACCCCTCTTACCGGAGAACTTCCGATCATCCACTATCAGATCGCCATCAGGCAAAACGAATCTCTCCCCCAGCCTGAGAGACAATCGTGAAATGATTTCGAAAAGCGTCACCCATCAATCGCGTTCGTGTCTGAATCACTTTTCCCAAAAGGCCTTCTGAAAACCACCAAATGACTGGTAAGAAGGAGTTTC